>DATMPQ010000164.1:0-4692 GCA_035567015.1 Chthoniobacterales bacterium
GGTCGGGGCACATCCGAGCCTTTTCGATCGCGAAAACTTCGGCCGAAAAGAATTGCCGGTCGCATCCGATAAAGTTTTTGACGCGGTGACGTATCAACTTGGCGTTTTTCAAGCAATTGCCGAGGCCGCCGGTGTTCGGCCAAATCATGTAAAACCGCATGGGGCTCTATATAATATGGCGGTGCGCGATCTTGATCTGGCCGAGGCAGTGGCGCGCGCCATTGCGGCTGTCGATCCAACGCTGATTCTCTTCGCGCCAGGGAAGAGCGCGCTCGCTTCCGCTGGTGACGCGAATGGATTAAGAATCGCACCCGAAGTTTTTGCCGATCGCAATTATCTTAGCGACGGGGCGCTGGTTCCGCGCTCGCGGTCGGATGCCCTGCTGCACGATCCCGAGGAAGCCGCCGAACGCGTTCTGCGAATGCTGCGCGACGGCAAGGTTCGATCGGTCGATGGAGTAGATGTGGATGTCCCGGCGGAGACAATTTGCGTGCACGGCGACACGCCAGGCGCCGTGGATTTTGCGTGCGCGCTGCGATCGCAGTTACACGAGGCGGGCGTCGTGATCCGTGCGCCCGTTGTTGAAAACACCAAGAAGAATCAGTGAGCCACAGATGGACACAGATTTGCACAGATTCGGAAGAAAGAATCTATCTATCTGTGTTTCATCTATGTTCATCCGTGGCCAAATTCTTTGGTTCAAATGAGCCGAAGGAAACTCTCGAACTTAGCCCAAGAGCAACAGTTGGTCCGCGCGCTCGGTCCGATCGACGCCACGATGATCGTGATGGGCTCGATGATCGGCTCCGGAATTTTTATCACCTCGGCGGAATCGGCGCGGTTGATCGGGGCGCCTGGTTGGTTGTTGCTGGCCTGGGGCGTGGCGGGTTTGATGACAATCACTGGCGCGCTTTGTTGCGCCGAGCTCGCGACGATGATGCCACGTGCCGGCGGCGTTTACGTTTTCCTGCGCGAAGCTTATGGCGCCCCGTTGGGCTTCTTATTTGGCTGGACGCTATTTCTCGTCGTGCAGACGGGAACGATCGCGGCCGTGGCAATTGCGTTCGGAAAGTTTCTCGGCGTTTTCATTCCCGCAGTCGCGTCGGACAATTATCTCGTTGCCCCTATCTCATTAAGCCGCGGCTATGCCATCAGTTTGTCGATGGAACAAGTCATCGCCATTGGGTTGATTGCGTTGCTGACATGGACGAACACGCGCGGACTGCAAATCGGAAAGCTGGTGCAAAACACATTCACGTTTGCAAAGACAGCGGCGCTCGCTGCCGTCGTGGTAGTTGGACTTGCGCTGGGATGGAGCACGAACAGCGCCGCCCGCTCAGTCGAGTGGTGGAATTCGTGGACCAACGGTTGGAGTCCGCAAATTGCGCAGCCCGGATTTACCATTATTGGCGGATTGGCGCTTGCGCTGTTGTTTGGCAAGGCCATGGTCGGTCCGCTCTTCGCTCAGACCGCCTGGACGAACATTACGTTTATCGGCAGCGAAGTGCGCGAACCAGGACGAAATCTCTCGCGTGCATTGCTGTTCGGTTGCGGCATCGTCGTCGTCCTCTACGTCCTCGCTAACGTCGCTTACCTCGCCGTCTTGCCGTTTCCGGAAATTCAACACGCCCCGCAGAATCGCGTCGCTGTAGCAATGATGAACACCGTCTTCGGTCATCCCGGCGCGATGTGCATGGCAGCGGCGATCATGATTTCGACGTTCGGCTGCGATAACGGACTCATCCTGGCCGGCGCTCGGGTGTATTACGCCATGGCGCGCGACGGCCTGTTTTTCAAAAAAATCGCCACGACCAACGCGCGTCATGTGCCGGCAGCAGCGCTGGTCGCGCAAGGAATTTGGACGGCATTTCTAACTCTGCCGCGCACGATGATTACCGATTCAGTAGGGAAGATCGCCTACGGAAACGTTTACACGCAATTGCTCGAGTACATCGTTTCGGCCGATCTTCTTTTTTATCTGTTGCTGGTTGGCGCCGTCATTGTTCTGCGAAACAAATCTCCCCAGGGCGAGCGACCGTATCGGACATGGGGTTATCCGATCGTCCCGCTCATCTCGATCTTGCTCGCTGGCTTGCTCATTGTCGATCTTGCCTGGCTCGCTCCGGCCACCTCCGGAATCGGAATCGCGATCGTGCTCACCGGTTTGCCGGTTTATCTTTTCTGGCGCAAAAGCGCCGCGAACTAAGACAAATCCGTTTCCTCTTCCGCGAGCGAAACATTTGTATGCCTGCACGATCAAAGAAGCAACAAATGGCGGCTGGCGCCGCGCTCGCCGCGAAACGCGGAAAGCGCTCGAAGTCGTCGCTAAGAGGCGCGTCGAAACAAATGGCGAAATCGATGTCACAAAAACAATTGCGCGAATTCGCCAAGACCAAGCGCAAAAAGTTGCCGACGAAAAAGCGAAAGAGGCGCTGAGAAATTGTAGGGCAACCGCTCCGGTTGCCGGCTCTGGCGTGGCGGGGGAGCGCACGCCCTACAATTAAATCAGGGAGAGGGAGCCCCTTATTTCTCCACGATGCCCACGATAACTACGCTCGCCGCTCTTTGATCGAATCCAAAATGTCGGCAATGACTTCAGCTCGCGGCTGCGCGCCAAGGTTGCCTTTGCCGTGGATGCGAACGCTGACGGTGTCGGCTTCGAGGTCGCGTTTTCCGATGACGAACATGGTGTGGACTTTCATTTGCTCGGCGCGCTGGATTTTGCCGTTGATGTTGTCGCTGCTGGCGTCGATCTCGGCGCGGACTTGATGCGCGCGCAGTTCGTTTAAGATCGACGTCGAATATTCGAGCACTTTTGCATCATCGCCGATCGGCAGAATGCGCACCTGCTCGGGCGCGAGCCAGAGCGGGAAATTCCCGGCGTAATGCTCGATTAAGAACCCGATGAAACGCTCGTGCGTGCCGAGAGGCGCGCGATGGATGCAGAGAGGAACCTTCTCGGTGTTGTCGCGATCTTTGTAAACGAGATTGAACCGGCGCGGCTGCGCGAAATCGACCTGGTTGGTTGCGATGGAAAACTCGCGACCAATCGCGCTCCAGGCTTGCACGTCGATCTTCGGACCGTAAAACGCGGCTTCGTTAGGCACTTCGACATATTCGATTCCCGAATCTTCGAGGACGCGTCTTGTCATCACTTCGGTCTTTTTCCAAAGCTCCGGTTCATCGACAAATTTCTGGCCGAGTTTGGACGGATCGTGCGTCGAGAAACGCATCAGATATTTCTCGATCCCGAAGAGCTTGAAATATTTCAGGTACATCTGGTTCACGGCGTTGAACTCCGCTTCGAACTGCTCCGGTGTGCAGTAAATGTGCGCGTCGTTCATCTGCATCGAGCGTACCCGCATGAGCCCGAACAACTCGCCGCTCTGCTCGTAGCGATAACACGTCCCGTACTCCGCCAGCCGCAGCGGTAGATCGCGATAACTTCGCGGCACCGCCGCGAACAACTTGTGATGATGCGGGCAGTTCATCGCCTTCAAAAAATACTGATCTGGTTTTCCAGAGTAACTCTTAACAATTCCTGACAGAAGACGATTTTTGCCTAGCTGCGCCACAGCGGAAGCTAACTCGGGCGGGGGCGAGTTTACGAAGCTGTTAATTTTATCGATGAATTCTTGACGTTCTGTCTCGGACTTTGGGTCAGGCAAAGAAACCGGAAGGACCGGAGCGAAAACCTCACGCAATTCCAAATCGCTTTTTTCGTCTTCAACGGTGAAGTACGCGGCCCAATGCGCTCCTAAAGGGTCATCACGTAGGGTCATCGGCGGAAACATTGACTCAGCGTAGTACGGAAGGTGACCGCTCTTCTCGTACAGCGATTTGCGTGCGATATGCGGTGACCGCACGCGTTGATAACCGGCGGCGAACTCAGTTCCCTTCGCAAGTCTCTCGAGTTCCTCGATCATTGCAGCGCCGCGCGGCAGCCAGAGTGGCAAACCAGGACCGACATCGTCATCGATGATGTAGATTTCTAATTCTTTGCCGAGTTTGCGATGGTCGCGTTTCTTCGCTTCCTCGAGCATTGCGAAGTAATCATCGAGTTCCTTTTTGGTTTTGAACGCGGTGCCGTACACGCGCTGGAGCTGTGGATTCTTTTCGTCGCCTTTGTAATACGCGCTCGCGACATTCGTTAGGCGAAACGCGCCGATGTTACCCGTGCGCATGACATGCGGGCCGGCGCACAGATCGACGAAATCGCCGTTGCGATAGAGCGAAATCTTTTCGTTGGCCGGAATGTTTTCGATGATGTCGATCTTGAACTTGCTCGGCTGGTCGCGCTCGCCGAGCGCGGCAAGCCGGCCTTTCTTTCCGAGATCGAGCGCTTCGTCGCGCGAAACTTCCATGCGCTCGAACGGATGATTCGTTTTGATCTCCTTCTTCATCTCCGCTTCGATCTTCTCGAAATCCTCGGGCGAAATCCGGTGCGAAAGATCGACGTCGTAATAAAACCCGTTCTCCACCGGCGGCCCGGCCGCGAACTGCGCCTCCGGCCAGATTTTGAGAATCGCCGTCGCGAGTACGTGCGCAGTGGAATGACGCAGACGTTCGATCTCCGTCATTTGCGCGCGTTGCTCGAGTGTTTTTCGCTCGTCCATTCTAATAATCAGATTCCTCGACTTGGCTCGGAATGACAAGGAATGTGTCGGGTGCACTGGATTTCGCAATTTTTGA
>DATMPQ010000165.1:0-3771 GCA_035567015.1 Chthoniobacterales bacterium
CGCTCGATTGTTTCCGCCGGCTCCGACCAATCGATTCTACCGGCTTCCCGATTCAATTTCGGTGCGTATGTGGCGAGTGCGTTCTCTTGTGGGATGCGCGGCGCGCTTCCGCTTGCGAGCATTCGCAAAGATTCGAGCAACGCCTCCGGCGCGATTTGAGCGAGCCGATCGTGGAGCGATCCACCGGTATCGTTAGACACGATCTCGATCTTGCGCTGCAACAAAATATCACCGGTGTCGAGACCTTCGCTCATGTACATGACCGTGATCCCGGTCTCTCGATCACCGGCGGCGATGGCAGCTTGAATCGGCGCCGCGCCGCGATGCCGCGGGAGCAGCGATGCGTGCAAATTCAAACAAGCCGTGGGCGGAATTTCCAAAACATTTCTCGGCAAGATTTGCCCATAGGCCATGACCACAATCACATCCGGTGTGAGCGCCCGAATCTTCTCAATCGATTCTCGATCTTTGATCCGCGCCGGTTGCAAGATCGACATCTTCGTTCCAGCGAGCGCCTTTTTGATCGGCGGCGCCTCGATACGCTGATCGCGCCCGGCCGGTTTATCCGGCTGGGTGATGACTCCCACGACCTCGTGTTCCGATTCGAGCAGCGCGCTCAACGCCGACAGGCCGATTCCGCCCGTGCCGATAAAGAGAATGCGCATGCCGAATTACGGCATCAATTGATGCGCAGGCGCGCCGCGTCGTCGCCTCTGCGCGGCCCGGGCCATCAATTTGTCACCGGTCGTCACTTCTCGTTGCCCGACCGACGAAGCGCAGCCAGTGCAAAGGTAATCGAAAATTTCCTTGTCGGGCAGAACTAAGAGCAACCGCTCGCGCACCGGCATCGTGGCTTTGCACGTTTTACAATAAAGAGTGGAAGCGGTAAAATTTTCAAACTGCTGCTGGTTCATACACGCCGTCGTTTACGCTCTCTAAAATATCGAGCAAAACTTTGGCGGGCGGCTGGGTCGCGTCAACTGCCGTGATCAATTCTGGCGGATAGTAGGTGAGGACGGGCTTCGATTCCGTTTCGTAAGTATCGAGACGGCGCTGGATGACCGCTTCGTTGGCATCGTCGAGACGGTTATCTTTAAGGGCGCGCTTCTTCAATCGAGAAAACAGCGTGTCGCGATTCGGGCAGGAGAGGTGGAAAACTTTCTTCACGTCGATCATCTCTTCCATGATCTTCGCCTGACCTACGTTCCGCGGGATGCCATCGAGCACGAGGATATCGATGTCCGGTTTGAATTTGTGCGCGTCCACCGCCGCATCGATCGCTTCTTTCCAGAGTTCCACGGTAATCTCATCCGGCACGAGCTGGCCTTTACTGGAGTATTCCAGAAATGCTTTGCCCACTTTGGTGCGCGTGTCGATGGAGCGAAACACGTCGCCGCATGGGCAATGATAAAAACGCGGGATGCTGCCGAGGGTTTTGCCCTGCGTGCCCTTGCCGCTGCCGGGCGCGCCGAAGAGAATGAACGTGTTGTATCTCATGAGCGAAATTCGTTTATACCGCAAATGCGGCCGCGCTTACAACAGTTGAAATCGGGCCCCCCCGCCGAGCAGCTTTAAAACCTATTTCGACGCGATCACCCGATCGACATTCACCCGCCGGCCTGCGCGATCGAAGCGAACATTCCCATCAATCAGCGCAAAAATGGTGTAATCGCGGCCGAGGCCAACGTTTTTGCCCGGCAAAAATTTCGTCCCGCGCTGGCGCACGATGATGTTGCCGGCCACGACCAGCTCGCTGCCAAATCTTTTTACGCCCAGGCGTTTGCTGACGCTGTCGCGCCCGTTCTTGACGCTGCCTTGTCCTTTTTTATGAGCCATTGGAGAAAGTTGATGGTTGAGAGTTGATAGTTGAGCGGCTACTCGGAAGATTTCTTCACGGCGCCTTTCTTCGCGTTGACGCTGATGTTCTTGATCTTCACCCGCGTCAACTTACGGCGATGACCGACCGTGCGGTGATAACCTTTGCGCCGTTTAAACTTGAAGGCGATCACTTTTTTATCTTTGCGCTGCTCCACCACTTCAGCCGTCACTTTTGCGCCGGAAATGAGCGGATCGCCATGCGTGAGCTTATCGCCGTCGGCATACATCAATACGTCGCCGAAGGTGGCTTGCTTTCCAGCATCGACATCGAGCAGATCGACATCGACGGTGTCGCCCTCTGCCACACGATACTGTCTGCCACCGGTCTTGATAATTGCGTAAGCCATAAGCGCTTCGGAGAGAAAAAGCCGCGCAAAATCCCACAGGTAGGCGACTTTGACAAGCGGAAACTGGTAGGGTCGGCGCGCTGCGCCGACCCCCGAAAGCTTTCGGGGCAGTGCGGCGTCCCTACCTCTCCGAGACAAGCAGCACGATCTCGCCTTTCGGCGGGCGCGCTTCATAGTGTGCGAGCAGTTCGCTCGGTGTCCCGCGGCGGAATTCTTCGAATTTTTTGGTGAGCTCGCGCGCGACGCAGAGTTGGCGACCGGGCAAAATGTCGATGCAGGCGGCGAGCGTTTTCGTCAGGCGATACGGGGATTCGAAATAAACCGATGTTTCTTCGCGCGCGGCCGCAGCGCGCAGCTCACGCTCGCGTTGGCCACTTTTCACCGGAAGAAAACCGCCAAAGAAGAATTGTTCTGCCGAAAATCCTGAACCGACCAGCGCGGTGAGGATCGATGAAGGACCTGGAATGATTGTGAACGGCAATTCGCGTTTGATACATTCACGAATGAGTCGCGCGCCGGGATCAGAAAGTCCCGGGGTTCCGGCGTCAGTGATTATCACGACGTTTTCGCTCGCGGCGAGTCGCTCGACGAGCTGCGCCGCACGCATCGCTTCGTTGTGCTCATGATAGCTAACGAGCGGTTTCTTGATTCCGAAATGCTTGAGCAAAATTCCGGAGTGCCGCGTGTCCTCCGCCGCGATCACATCGGCAGATTTCAATGCTTCGAGCGCCCGCAGGGTGATGTCGCCAAGATTCCCGATCGGCGTCGCGACGACGTAAAGCATCCTTCATCATCCGATCAGAATCCATTTTCCGCCATTCGATTGCGCGGGCGGTTTCTCGAGCGCGGGAAAATCATTGCCAATTCGCACAAAGCCGAATCGCGGCTGCGAAACGAATCCATAAAGAGGAGACGTATATGAGAATAAGCATTTGCATATTGGCACTGGCGCCATTTGCCTTGATCGGCTGCGCTGAGGAGCCAGCGACCGTAACAACGACGACAACCACGCGCGAAGTGACCACAACGGGACCTGTCGCCCGAGAGGTTCTTGTGACTCGAGCTCCGCCGGAGGTGAGGGTCGAGGCGGAAACAGTCTCACCTGGATCGGGCTATGTTTGGACACGCGGTTACTGGCGCTGGAATGGTGCGGACTACGTGTGGGTGCCGGGCGGCTGGGTCGAGCGCCCAAGGCCAGCGGCGGTGTGGGTCGCAGGCCACTGGGTTCGCCGACCGGGTGGCTGGGTATGGATCACCGGTCACTGGCGGTAAGCTGAAATGGTTGGTGGTGGGTAATGGGCGACCGGTGATTAGTAAAATTCATCGGTCGCCGATCTCGCGTCTGCGGCCTATTTACTGATCACTCGTCACCATTCACTTTTTTAGAAATTTCCCTGCGTCGAAAGGCCGCGCCATTTTGCGGTGGTGCTTGGCATTGTCGGCTGCGGCCCTTGGTCTGATTCTCGCGCTCGTGTCGCTGATTTATTTCCGGCAACACTCGATGATTTATCATCCGCGTCCTTACGACGCGACCTACCCGCATGCG
>DATMPQ010000166.1:0-52185 GCA_035567015.1 Chthoniobacterales bacterium
CTCGCAGTGAAGGCGGAAACTTGACGCTGCAAATTTACACCGAAGAAAGCCGGCGTTTGATCGGACGCGACGGCGAAACGCTCGAGGCCATTCAGTTTCTCTTAAATCGGCTGTTGCAGACAAAAGACAAGGAGGCCGCAAAAGTGATTGTCGATTGCGAGCTTTACCGCTCCATGCGCGAAGACCGCATCGTCCAGCGCGTCCGCGAACTGGCGGAACGCGTTCGCATCACCGGCCGTTCCCTCCAGCTTGAGCCGATGAACTCCTACGAACGGCGCATTGTGCACAACGCGTTCAAAGACGATCCGGATGTCGCGACCTGGAGCCCGTCCGATTCCGCCCGCATCAAACAGATCACATTGCTGAAGCGCCAACCGAAAAAAGAAACCGCGGAAGGAAAGGCGATTTCCTAATCACCCCGGTCGCCGGCGGCGACCGCTACAAATTTCCTCGAAACCGCGCAGCTTCCTTTTGCTCGCCCGCGCGCACTTCGGGCCGCCAACGGAACTTCTGCAATATTGGATTCGGTTTGTTTTCGACTGCATCGGCAATGATTTCGCCCAGCACCGGCGCGAATTTGAATCCGTGGCCGCAGTCGCCGGTGGCGATGACTAACCCTGGTCTTTCCGGATCGGGCGCGATCCAAAAATGTCCGTCGTGTGTGTCGCAGTACATGCAGACGCGTGTGTGAACTATTGGCGCGTCTGCCAGCGCGGGAATCGCTCCCGACAAAAATTCGCGCAGATCCTTTTCCTGTGCGGACGTCGCTGCTCGGTCAGGAGAGTCGGGCGACATCTCCCGGCCGGGACCGTGGTTCGCGATTTTGACGACGCCTTGATTCAGCGGGAAACCGTAATAACCCGTCGTTGAAATGTCGGCCCCGAAAAAGGGAAAACGTTCGGGCGAAAAAAGTTCGGGGTCGCGCGGCTTGAGATGAAATACGGGATGGCCGGTCGCTCGAAAGAATTTTTTCGTAAACGGCAACAGATATGGAGTCCAGGCCCCAAGCGCGATAACGACCGCGTCTCCACTAATTCGATGTCGATCTTCGAGGACAACGCCTTTAACACGATCGTTACCTTCATCAAGCGAGACGAACTTGACGCCTTGACGTAATTCAACGCCGCACGATTTCGCGCGCTCGGCAAGCATTGCAACGACGCGACCGCTTTCAACGTAGCCCGCATCCGGATCAAGAAAGCCGTCTTGAAACCGTTCCGCATTAAAGGCGGGAAAACGTTCGCGCAGCTTCGCCGAACCGATGCGCTCGAACTTGTGTCCGCGCTTTTCCAACACCTTGCAGCTCTCATATTCAAAGTCACCGGGTTCCAGCGGTCGCCTTCGCAGGAACAAAACGCCCGTCTCGTGATACAATTCGACTCCCAGTTCCTGGTTCCATTTTCGCCAGATCGGGATCGAGCGTTCGGCCAGCGTAGTATAATCTTCGTCGGTCCCGTAAGCCGCGCGCACGGCCTTGCTGATATCGGTTGAGGCGGCGAGGGGATGCGGTAGTGGCCCCGGATCAATTAGAAGTACTTTGTGACCGCGCTTTTTTAACTCAATCGCGGAAGTAACGCCGTTAATGCCTGCACCAACTATGATTACTTCTAGCATCATTGTGAATTGTGAGGATCGCGCGTTTGTAGCCACGGCGCTCGGTCACCGTCAATGGATTTGGGCGCAGACGCCTCGCCAGAGCGAGGCGACTACAAATTGTTAAACTCGAAAACAATCTTGCCGCTGCGTTTGCCTTGCGCGGCGTGCGCGACTGCCGCGTTTACTTCGCTGAGTGGATAGGTTTTTTCCACTTTGGTTTTTAGTAATCCGCGTTTCGCCATTTCAAAGAGCTGCCGAAACGCTTCCATGCGTTCCGGCATCGTCGCGTTGTCATACCATTTATTGATCCAGATTCCGCGGAAGCGCAGATCTTTGAAAATGAGAAGGCCATTCGGAATTTTCAGCGGCTGCAAACTCATTGCCCCGAAAGTCACCATCGTCGATTCGGGTGCAAGGCAATTTGCGAGACGCAGGGCGCTCTCGCCGCCTACCGCATTTAGACCCAAACGAATCGGCGCACCGCTCGTCGCATTTTTTACTTCCTCGCGAAGAGTCTCGCCATCGACAAGCACGACATCGCCGCCGTCGGCGCGCAACTCATCGATTAATTCGGCGCGACGAACAACGTTTACAGTCTTGTAAGCGAGATCGTGCGCGATCTGAATCACCGCGCGGCCAGCGGCGGAGTTCGCGGCGTTCTGAATCAACCAATCGCCGCGCTTCAACCCGACGTAATCGTGCAACAATCGCCACGCAGTCATCGGATTGATTTTCAACATCGCCGCTTGTGCCGGCTCAATTTCCGGCGGAACCGCAACAAGCTCGCTCGCTTTTACCGAGAGCGCCTCGCGCCACGTGCCAATGTTGTGCGGCAAAATCACCAGCGCACCAATCGCGACGTTCGTGACTTCCGCGCCAAGATCGACAATTACTCCTGCGCCCTCAAATCCCGGCGTCGCGGGAAGAGCCGGCCGCACCGGATATTTTCCTTCGATTGCATTCAAGTCCGCTGGATTAATCGGCGCGGCGCGCATTTGCACGACCGCTTCATCCGACCGCGCTTTCGGCCGCGGCTGGGTCTCAATGCGCAAAACGTCCGCCGGATTTCCGTGCGTTTCGTAAACGGCTGCGATTATATTTTTGGTCATGTCGCCGGCGCAGCAGCCTACATCGAACGTTACCGCCAGCAATCTGCAAGCTGGCGCCCGCCTCGCTCTCATCGGCATGATTGTCAATGTCGCGTTCGCGATTATCAAAATCACCGCTGGCGTTTTTGGAAATGCTTATGCCCTCATCGCGGATGGAATTGAATCTTCTCTCGATGTGGCGGGCTCGATTGTGATCTGGGGCGGATTACGCTTCGCCGCGCGGCCTCCGGACGCCACGCATCCGTACGGTCACGGCAAAGCGGAACCGCTCGCCGCGATTTTTGTCGCGCTCGGCGTTCTCGCGGCCGCGGTTTTGCTCGCGGTGGAGAGCACTCGGACAATTCTTCTGCCGCATCGCGCGCCCGCCCCCTTCACTTTGGCGGTGCTTCTCACGGTCGTCGCCGTAAAAGAAACTCTCTTCCGTTACGTCGTCCGCTTTGGCCGTTCCATCAAAAGCATCGCCGTTGAAGCCGACGCATGGCGTCATCGTGCCGATGTGCTCACGTCCGTGGCTGCGTTTATTGGAATTTCGATTGCCTTGATCGGCGGCGAAAAGTGGCGAAGCGCGGATAACTGGGCCGCGATTTTTGTTTGCCTCATCATCGCCACCATCGGCGTGCGTCTGCTCGGGCCCGCGCTGCACGATATTCTCGACACCGCACCGCGCGGCGAAATTATCGATCTTGTCCGCAAGGCGGCTGCCTCTGTTCCGCGGGTGATCGAGATCGACAAATGTCTCGTGCGAAAAATGGGTTTGGAGTTTTATGTCGATCTCCACGTAAAAGTAGACGGCAGTATTTCTGTGCGCGAAGGTCATCACATCGCGCATCAGGTGAAAACCGCCATCCAACAAACCGACCCGCGCATTGCCGATGTCCTTGTTCACATCGAGCCCGCGCAAACAAATCCGTAATCTGCAGGGGAAGCAGTTTGCTTCTCCAGGGACGACAACGTCGTTCGCTAGAGATCTTGAAGCATCACAATGATGGCGTTAGTCAAAGTTCGGCGCGCTCGCGCGATCCGATTGGCGAAGCGAATGAAACCCACGATGTGAGTTGGGCGCTTCAAAAAATATAACACAAGTTTAGCCGGTTTCGTTCGCTGTCGCTCGAGGTCGAATAAAAGATGCGGTGGAGCGGGGAATGGTTCGTCTAGACTGTCGCTGATCGCGCGCAACGAAAGCAGTCGAATGCGGCGCGCGATGCATGCTCGCGCAATGGTTTCGGTTTCCATGTCGATGGCGAGCGCACCCTGTGCGCGCGCGATCTCATTTCGTTGCTCAGCCGAATCGACGATCGTTGTCGATGTAAAAAGTTTGGCCGCACGCACGTTTTGGTCGCCGAGAAGGCGCTGAGCGACGGAAAGTAATTCTCGGTCGGAGAAATTTTCCCCGAGAAACAAATCGCCAACTCTCAGATTTTCGCCGACGCCGCCAGCGAAGCCGCTGCTGATCCAAATATCCGGATGTTCGACCCGCAGGAAATTATCGATGTTTGCCTGGCAGGCTTTTTGGCCAATACCCGTGTGAAAGGTCGTGACTGGTCGCTGATTGATCTCTCCGTAAATGATTTCAGTGTCGCCGCTCACTGCGCGCCGTTTGTTTCGCACAAGAGCGACGAATCCCGAACTCTCCGCCGGCAAAGCGAACGTGATCGCGATCATCGCGCCCTCCGGTTTTGCAATAATGTTCCGATACTCTGCATGGAGTTTGGAAATAGCCTGAAGCGCAATCAAGGAGGGCGCCTTCCAAGCCGCCCTTTTCGGCGGACCGGAGACTGCCGCTCCCTGAAAGACGCTCAGCTATGGCGGAGACTCGATGATTTGTACGGCAAAACTCTTTTTCTCAGCGCCTGGTGCGGCCGTTTCGTTAGGCGACGGCAAAGGTGAGGGTGAGCTCGGAGCGCCGCCGGTGATTGTCGAAATCGCCGCCCGAAATTCCATCTCTCGATTCGCGGGAAGATCGATAAGGAGGCCGACACGATGTTGCTCCGGAATTCCTTTCGTGGCGGAACCGCCAAGCTGCTGGGTAACCGCGGCGACTTCGTTCGCAACCGCATCCAGTCGCCCGGGCGCTGCCGTTATCGTGATCTCGCTCACGCCCAGCGGCGCGGGTGTGAGCGCAGTCGCCGCAGCATGTTCAAGAGATTTCGCTAGTTGCTGGCGCATTTGCGCTTCGAGCAATTCGCGATTCGGATTTTTCGTTTCGTGTCGTGCGATCAGCCATAGGCCAACGCCCACGTTTGCTGCCATGAGAATAATGAAGGCTACGCCCACGCGGCGCGCCATTTTTCGGCCGCGTTCCGAAACATCCGCTTCGGCTGGCAGCAAAACCTCGCGTCCCGCAGTCGCGGAACCGCGCATACTCGCATGAATTTGGCGCGCTACCGCGAGCTCGCGTTGCAATTGCTGATCCGAAGTCAGCTGCTGCTCCACCTCGGCGCGTTCCCTGGCGGAGAGCTTACCCTCGAGATAATCGAAGAGCTTGTCAGGATTCATATGGCAGCGGAGAAAGCGTGACGCCGGACGCGTTCATGCGCAATGCCGAACTCCGCGGCCGAGTGATTTGCTCTTTCCCCTCGTGGAAATAGTGTACCGCCCTCGTGGGCGAAGATGGCCAGGCAAAATTCCAGAGGCGTGGGAAATGGCGGGGCCGTGCGCTCATTGCCTTGGCTGTGCTCTTCGGATTGGTTCTAATCTTTCATCGACCCTTATTGCTGGGCTTGGGCCGGCAGATTGTGCTGCATTACGCTGCGCGAGAACACGTGAAGGCCGAGTTTCGTCTCGAGGGCACGGTGTTCAACGGTTTGGTCATGCGAAATCTTCACGCCGTGCGAATCGGCCCTGGGCCGATCGAATCGATCGACGCGGAGACAGTGCGCGCTGATTATAGTTTGCTTGCGCTCCTCCTCCACGGCCCGTCGCAGCTGCTGCGAAATGTGGAAGTCCGCTCGGCACAGATCGTTTTGAATCCGGCCAAGGCGGCCTCAAGGCCGCATAAGAAAATCCGGCTGCCGGCGTTGTTTCCGGAGCGTGGGAAATTTGTCGATACAACCCTGATCGTGCGAGGCGCTCCGCGCGATCTCGCGATCGAACATGTCGATCTTGATTTGGATCCGGGCAGGCCCGGCGAATTGCGGATCGACAAGTTGCAACTGCCGGCAGGACAGAGCTGGCGAAAAATTTCGGGGCAAACTTCTTATACAAACAAGAGCCTGATTCTGCGCGATCTAGCGCTCAACGATCAAGAGCGCATTCGATTGCTAAATGTCGATGCATCGAAGATTGCCGCGAAAACTTTGTCGATGAATCTCGAGGCAGTGATCGGGGCGGGAACGATTTCAGGTTCGATGACGCTGAATGAAACGCGTTCTTCGCTGAATACGAGGGTTCATTTCCTTGGAGAAAGGATCGAGGCAGGCGCGCTCAACAAATACCTGGGTCTGCCCGAGGGATTCATCGCCGGCCAAATCGAGCGTTTCAGTCTCGATGGAACGGGCATGCTGAACAAACCGAACTCTTGGAGCGCGACGATGTCTGCACAAGCCAACGATCTGCGCCAGCAACAGATCACCTTTGATCATTGCGTCTTCGAACTTTCCGCGCAGCAGGGGCGGGCGATTTTGCAATCAGCGGACATGGTCCAGGGCAAGAACGCGTTTCATCTCCGCGGTGCCGCCGAGCTGCCGGCCGACCTCAAACAATTCGGACGCAGCCCGGCGACACTGGAAATTACCGCTGCGGCGCTCGATCTCGAGCGATTGACGGCAGGAACGGCGCAGCCGTTGACGGGCTCGGCCCAGATTCAGGGCAAGATCGAGATCAAGAACGGGAAGATTGATGCCAACTTCATGGCGTCGGGGGGTTCGATTGGATTTGAGAACGGCACGATCGAAAAGCTCAGCGTTAAGCTTAGTACATCTAAGATAATGCCGGCGTCTAATATAAGAAAATCCTGGTTCGCCGATCTTCGCTCCGCGGTGGACCTGGAGATAACCAATGTACGTTATCGGGATTATGCGATTGATTCAGCGGAAGGAGCGCTCCGCGGCGCCGATGACGTGCTCAGGCTCGAACGCCTCAATCTAAGGCGAAACCAAAACGACCTCACTGTTCGCGGCCGATATCGGTTGCCGGAAGAGTTGCGCATGGCCGCGTCGCAGTCAGCGCAGGTGGATCTTTCGTGGAACGCGACCGAGCTCGGTGATTATTGGATCTCCGATTCGCCGGACAAGGTCACTGGGCCATTGCACATTGCAGCGCAGATTGAGCAGAAGCAGGGACTCAGTGACGGCCAAATCACAATCTTCGGATCGAATCTTAAGATGCGAGATCTGCTCTTCAAGCAACTGAGCTTGCAATGCTCGATCTCGAACAAGGTGATTTACGTGAATGATTTCACCGCGAGTTTGAATGAACGCGATTTTATCGGCGCGAACGGGCTCGTCGATCTTCGCGGCCCGCATCGCTACCGCGGAAACGTTTCGGCGAGTGTTTCGGACCTATCGACGCTCGAACCGTTGCTCGCTGCTTATGGAAATGAGCACAAATTGGCGGGATCGTTCTTTATCAATTGGGACGGCCGTGGCGAAACAGCAACGACGTTCCAACATTCAGGGAAACTGAAGCTTTCTCTCGAGAAAGGCCGCTACGGCGATTTGCAATCGTTGCAGGCGAATGCCGAAGCCACCTATTCGCCGGCTGGTTTGAATGTTCCGATTCTCTTTCTCGGCAGCAACAAGATGGATTTTCAAGCGATCGCTCGAGCAAGTGGGTTAACGCTTGAGCTTACAAAGATCCAGCTTGATCAGGACGCGGCCAAATATGCTTCGGGCTATGTCTCGGTCCCGTTTATTTGGAAGAACCTTGGGACACGTGCGCCAGTATCTCCGTCTAATGGAAAGGTGACGGCGACCTTTCAATCGGAAAACATCGACATCAAAAGGCTTTTCGAGGATGTGGGCGTAAAACCGGCGGCCTCGGGGACTGTGAATGTGAAGTTCGACGCGCAAGGAACCCTCGCGGATTTGAGCGCGCGGCTGGACGTGCAGATGCGCGATGTCCGGAGCGAGCAACTGCCCAAGTTGGAGCCGGCGACACTCGATCTTACCGCGCAGGCGCAACACAACCAACTGAACGTCTCAGGCAAGCTGCAACAGGCCAAAATTCAACCCCTGGAACTAACAGCGAACCTGCCGTTCAATACGGCAAAAATTCTGCGCCAGCGGAAGGTGGATGAGACCACGCCGCTTACCGCAAAAATCCGGTTGCCGCGAAGTTCAGTAAATTTCCTGCGACAATTTGTACCCGCGATTCAGCAACTCGATGGCGACGTGGCGTTGGATGTAAATCTGGGTGGAACGATCGGGCGCCCCCTTTTCACGGGCGCCGGCGACATGACTGTGAATCTCGCCCGGTTTAGCGATCCGACGCTGCCCGCGCTGACAAATTTCAAGGGCCGGCTCAACTTTGCACGTGACGCGTTGACCTTGGAGCGGTTCGGAGGCGAACTTGCCGGCGGCCCGTTTTCGGTGACTGGCCGCATTACATTTCCGAAACTGACCGCCGCGAATCTGGATCTGCAATTGAAAGCCAACAGCGCACTGCTCGCGCGCAACGACACATTGACCGCACGAGCGGACGCGAACATCAAAGTCGCCGGACCGATCAGCAGCGCAACTGTCACAGGCAATGTCGCGCTGACCAACAGTCAGTTCCTCAAGAATATCGATTTGATCCCAATCGGTCTGCCGGGCCGGCCCGCGCCGCAGCCGCCGTCGTCGCGCCCGGATTTTTCCTTCCCGCAACCGCCGATCCGCGATTGGAAATTTGATGTCGCGATTAAGACGAAGGACGCGGTGCTCATTCGCGGTAACCTGGCCAACGGCGGGGCCGTGAGCGATCTGAAATTGAGCGGCACGGGGCTGCATCCGGGGTTGCAAGGCCTGGTTCGACTCAACGATGTGGAAGCGACGCTTCCGTTCAGTCGTCTCGAAATCGCCTCCGGTTTTCTTTATTTTGATCCAAGCGATTCGATGAATCCGAAGATTGATTTGCATGGCACTTCGTTGCTCCGCGATTACACGATTCATGTTTATGTTTACGGCACCCTACTGGCGCCGGAGGCGCTGTTCTCGAGCGAACCGCCGCTTCCCCAGGAAGAAGTCATCTCGCTCCTCGCAACTGGAGCGACGCGAGAAGAACTTACTGCCAATAACAACGTGCTGGCCGGGCGCGCCGCGACGTTGCTGGTGCAACAGCTTTATCGGAAAATTTTCAAGAAAGGCCAGCCGACAAAAGGCGAGTCGGTCTTCAATCGCCTGGACGTGGACTTTGGCACGGTTGATCCACGGACCGGCCAGCAAAAAGCCACAGCGCGTTTCAAGGTCAACCAGCACTTCCTTCTCATCGGCGACCTCGGCGTCGGCGGAGATTTTCGCGGCCTGGTAAGATATCTCATCCGCTTCCGCTGAAATGCGACGCGCCATTCGTCTTATTCTGTGCAACGCATTGGCCGGGTCCGCGCTGCTCGCGCAGAACGCCGTCGATCTGCCGCAACAGGAAGAAAGGGACAAAGCGAAACGGGCGGTCGCGAAGCAGCAGGAGAAGCAGGCGCAGCACGCCAGCGTGATCGAATTTCGCGGCCAGCACGCGTTTGATGAAAAGGAATTGCGATCGCAATTAAAAGAGCAGATCACGACGATCAATGATTTCGGACTAACCGCAGCGCGCGGAGATGATCTCGCTTTTTTTCTCGCTGTTTTTTACCGGAAACATGGCTACGCGAAAGTGGACGTGCGTTATGTGATCGAAGCGGGTGATCGTTTGCGTCTGGAAATCAACGAAGGCCCCCTCCTGACGTTGGGGAATGTGATTTTTGACGGCAACGCAAAAGAACCGGCAGATAAGCTATTCGCGTACGCGGTCGGGCCGACCCGCGAACGCTATTCGAAATTGCAAAGAAATCTCCCTTTCGTCGCTGCCGATATTCAAGAAGGCGCCGATCTTGTCCACCGGTTCTATATCGCGGAAGGGTTCCTCGATGCCGTGATCGATCCTCCGCGCTACACCTATCGCGAGCAAAGCAACCAGGTGGACGCGACCATCCCGATTCACGAAGGAAAGCAATATTTTTTCGGCGAAGTCTCATTTACCGGGCGGGCCATTTACGACGCGGAAACGTTGCGCGGGCAAATGCTCGATCTCTTGCAGCAACCGTACACCGATGCACGCGTCGCCGATATCCCGCGCCGTTTGCAGACCTACTTTAAGACGCGCGGTTACTATGATGTGAAAGTCGAAGCTACTGGTGCGCCGGAGCAGGCTGTGAATGGTCGCGTGCCGGTCGAGATCGCGATTACAGCCGGACCGCTTTACCATTTTGACGGCGTGACGGTGAGAGGACTGGATCGTCTGCACCCCAGTTATGTGATCAAGCGATTTAGCAAGCTGAACGGCCAAACCTATAGTCCCGACGTTCTCGACGAGAGATTCCGCACGTTGATGCGAACAGGTCTCTTCAACGTCCTGCAAATTAAACCGGTGCCGGTCGATGGAAATCTATTGCGGCTCGACATCTCGGCGGAAGAAGCCAAGAGCAAGGAGTTCGGTTTTTCCATCGGCTACGGCTCATACGAAGGTGGGATTTTCGGCGTGCAATTTCGCGATCGCGATCTCTTCGGTTACGGGCGTCCCTTCACCACCTCGATTGAAGTGTCGCAGCGAGGTTACAAAGGCGAAATTGCCTACGAAGACCCGTTCTTTTTCGACACCGATTTTGCTTTCAAAACGCGGCTGGCGGCTTTGACTTTCGATTTCGACGGCTATTCCAAGTTCGAGCTGGGCGGCCGCCTCGAGTTGACGCGCAAGATTACAAAACAGGACGAGGCTGGCGTGATCTTTGCCGTTCGACGTGTCGAAATAACCACCGCCGAGATCAAGCCCGTTTTCCTGGGTGAGACGCCATATTTGGTGAACACGCTGGGCTTCACGAACACGTTTGATCTGCGTGAGAGCCCTCTCGTGTCGCCCCGGGGCCTCGTCATCAATAACACCCTCGACTTGGCGTTGAGCGCATTCGGGAGCGAGATCGAATTCGTCCGCGGCACAGGCCGGGTCGGCTATTATCTTCCTTTTGGACCAAAGCCGCTCGTTCCTGGTGTGGTGGAAGATAATACGGACAGCGGTTTGCAGCGCTGGTTCCGGCAGTCCTCCCTCGCGTTCGGCGCCCGCGCCGGCATTATTCATTCGCTCACGACCAGCGGAGCAAACGAGGCGACGGCGATCCCGATCGACGAACGCTTTTTCAATGGCGGCGGCAATACGGTGCGAAGCTTCGGCGAGCGCGACCTCGGCCCACACGATCACCGAGGTCATCCACTAGGGGGCGAATTTTTTACGGTCTTTAACATTGAGTACACCTTTCCGATTTTCGGTGAATTGGAGGGAGCGCTATTCACCGATGCCGGTAATCTTTTACCGAGTGCGGAGGAACCCGGCCTCAACGAGATGCGTTACGCGCTCGGCGCCGGCTTGCGCTACAAGTTGCCCATTGGACCAGTCCGCCTTGATTATGGAGTTAATCCTAATCCGCAGAATGGCGAAGATTCCGGCGCATTCCATTTCAGTTTTGGCTTTGCTTTCTGATTGCCAGGCAGGGACGCGCGTCCGTCGATTCCTTTTCGCAGAGAAGAATCGTGCGACAACTTCTCGGCCTCAGAAATGAAAGAACCACAATCAAATTTGCACACTGGTCTGAGTGAACTCGGCGATGTTCCGCCGGCGGTTTTTCGCGAACAACTTCATCAGCTCGCCGATTGGATTGCAGATTATCGGGAAACAATCGGTGAGCGTCCGGTCGCTCCAAACGCAAAGCCGGGCGCGATCCTCGCCGCATTACCGGCGGAACCTCCTGAAGATGGCGAATCGTTTGGGAGAATTCTGGCCGACATTGATCGGGTGATCGTTCCCGGACTCGTGCATTGGGGACATCCACTCTTCATGGGTTACTTCGGCTGGACGACAACGGCACCCGGCATCCTCGGCGAAATCATTACCGCGCCGCTGAACGTAAACGCGATGACTTGGCGCACGTCACCGGCTGCGACCGAGCTGGAAACGCTGGTGATCGATTGGCTCCGCCAATGGCTGCACTTGCCGGAGGAATTTGACGGTGTCGTTTACGATACGGCCTCGGTAGGAATCATGCACGCGCTCGCGGTCGCGCGCGAGCAAGCCGCGCCCTCCACCCGCAAGCTCGGACTCGCCGGTCGCGCCGATGTCCCGCGATTTCGTATTTACACTTCTGATCAAGCGCACAGCTCCGTGGAAAAAGCGGCGATTGCGCTTGGGCTGGGCGAGGAAAATGTGCAACGCGTTCCGAGTGACGCCGAATTTCGAATGGAAGTGGCGACATTGCGCGAAATGATTGGGCATGATCTTCGGGAAAAATTCAAGCCGCTTGCTGTCGTTGCCACAGTCGGCACAACATCGACCGCGAGCGTCGATCCAATCGCCGAGGTCGCGCGGATCTGCCGCGAACAGAAAACGTGGCTGCACATCGACGGCGCTTACGGCTCCGGACTAGCCCTTTTGCCCGAATGCAAATGGGTGACGGCGGGTTGGAGCGAAGCGGATTCGATCGTGGCCAATCCACACAAAATGCTTTTTGTGCCGCTGGATTTCAGCGTGCTTTACCTGCGGGATCTCGAACGACTCCGCCGCGTCTTTACCCTCGTGCCCGAGTATCTGCGCGGGGATACGGTGGAGGCGGAGAAAAATTACATGGATTACGGAATCCAACTTGGGAGAAGATTTCGTGCCTTAAAAGCCTGGATCGTTTTTCGCACATTTGGCCGCGCTGGAATGGCCGCGCGCATTCGCGATCATCTGCGGCTGGCTAATCTGCTGGCCGACCGGATTAAGATCGATAACCGCTTCGAGCTGGCCGCTCCGGTGGTGATGCCGGTTGTTTGTTTTCGATTCATCGCCATCGACAAAAAGGACTCCGAAAGCGTTCACCAGTCGAAGATCGACATGATAAATAGCGAGATCGTGGAGCGAATCAACGCGAGTGGGCGCGCTTATCTCACGCAAACGAAGTTGCATGGTCGAACTGTCATGCGAATCGGGTTGGGAAATGTTCTTACGACTGAGCAGCATTTGCGGAATGTGTGGGGATTAATCCAGCTCACCGCAGGCGAGATTGCAGGCAGGGCTAAGCTCTAGTCCCTTTTCTCTACCGGGGGTTGTCGAACATCGTTTGCGGCAGGGAGCTGCCCGCAGATGGCGCCGGTGAAAAAATGCGAATACACGTCGCGAATGCGATCGACGTCTGGCCTGACTTCGGCGCGCGCGAAACCGGCGCGCCTAAATGCGCGGCGCCACTGATCGGCGGTGAGGAAACCCGGATTCGGACGAATTTCGGGCTCGGTATTCACGTCGGTAAAGCTGTCTAAGATCTGAAAGATCAGCTCGGCGTAGATCGGCTGATGGAGGTTCGGCCGCATGCACTCGCCGATCACCAGCCAACCTTCAACCGCGAGCGCGTCACGCGCCTGGCCCAAGCTAAATAAGAGGTTCTTAGCGACATGCAGGACGTTAACGCCGAATACGAGATCAAATTCGCCGCGGGCCGCGCCTTGAGCTTCCCATGGCAAATTGATGTCGAGCAACGCCCACTCCAGCGGCAGATCGCAATACTGCTTGGATAATTCACGCTGGCCGCGCCGCCGGAAAAAGGCGCTCGGTTCCGTAATGAGGTAGCGCTCTATGCGCGGCAGCAACCCGCGGTTACCAAACCAGCGCAGCAAGATTTCGCTAGCGCTGCCAGCGCCGGCGCCGAGCTCTAAGATTCGCAGCTTGGGCCGAGTGGCCAGGCGGTCGGCAGCGAGAACCGCAGTCGCCCAGTTATTCACGGCGTAAGTCAAGTTATCATTGTGAAAATAATTCAGCCACAGCGGTATAGTCTCCGCTGCCAAGAGGCCATGCTCACCATTCTGCTCGCCGCGCGCAATCGCGGGATAAAGGTTCGCTGCCCGGTCTAACAAATCCAAAGTCGCCGCATTGGCGAAGTCGATATCAAGGCCGATTGCGCGCAAGCGTGCAAGCTCAGGTGGCCAGGGCGCATGCAGCAGACGATACGAGCGGGTCTCCCGATCCATTCGCGCCCCGATGCAACCGGTCTCGAGCAGACGCCTCAAAAGCCAATCCAGCGAGGAACTGAAACGTGGCTGAAATGAAAGCGCCTGACAAAGCTCGTGAGCGGATCGCCACTCACCGAGTTGGTCAATCACGCCCAATCGGCCAAGCAGATCGATCGCGAGATCGATGCTATAACGCTCTATTAGTTCCATGCTTTGATACAACCGTTCGTTGAATAGCGACGGCGGGTAACCTTGAAGCCACTGCGCCAGGCGCGGATCGTATGGTCCAGGGTTGAAAGCAGGCGGTTTGGATGACGCGGCGACCGTTATATCAGGTTCCGTGCAAACGATGTCGAGGCGGCCTTCAGCTATTACGCGGCCTTCAACACGGCAGCAAAAATCGACCTCCGTCTTCGTACCCTTCGCCGCAGTGAGACAAATGGTAAAGGGTTGCTCAGGCTTTAAGGGCAGGACAAACTTGACTGCCCTGATGCCGGTCAAGTAACAATCTTTGCGCCATTCGGCCAGAGCGGCTGCGACTTCATCGAGGATCACTACGCCCGGCACGATAGGCGCGCCTGGGAAATGCCCGGCCAGGCTGGGATGGTCTGCGCGAATTGCCCGGCAAATTTCAAAGCTCATTTGTCGCGCACTCCCAAGACAATGATCATTTAAAGCGATCGCGTGCGCAACATAATGGTAATGCGTCCGTCGGCCAAAAGAGCATCGCCGGCCACGACATGGCATTCGTAAATTGCATTGCCGCCGTCTCCGAACAAGCGTTGCGCGCGAACCTCGAGCGGCGAATCAATGTCATCCAGGCGCACGACCTGCAAATGCGCATCCCGCAGCGCGGCGAGATAATACGGCGGCGCGGCCACACCCTCTGATCTCGCTCGCAATCCGCCGTGCACGGCAGCCGCCTGTGCACCATATTCGAAAGCATGTAACGCTGATAGCCGGCCATCACGGCGCAGCGGATTGGCCGGATCGCGATGCGTTTCACTCGTACACACAATCGACTGGTCGTCCCACTTGAGCACGCTATCCAACAGACACATAAGACCGGCATGCGGAATGAGCGTGCGAATTTCCGCTTTGATTATAGGCATATTCGGTTAGCAGCTCTTACATTTTTTAACCGAGCGGCCGTTAATCCCAAAATGAATAGAAGTTAAACCAGTTATAAGGCGCAAGCCGCGTGTAATGCTCCAGGCGATCGACGTAACGTTGCATCCAGTGCTGGATGTCCTGCGCGCGCCGGTCGCGATTCAGGATTACTTCCTCAGTCAATTGCTCAAAGTAGATTTCGTAGTGGTTGCCCCCCCGGTAAAGGCCGAAAAACAGGATAACAGGGCAATGCATGACCGCGGCAAGTAGGATCGGGCCGGCCGGGAATGTAGCCGGCGCACCTAAGAACTGACATTGCGTGGTTTTGCCGTCGCTCGAGACGCGGTCGCCTAACGTGCCAATCAGAAAACCCGCGTCCAAGCCCTCTTTAACTCTAAGCGAGGCATCCGCTCGATCCGAAACGATCACTGTGTTGGCGATTTCTGGATTAAGCATATCAAGAAAGCGGGTGATGTTCTCGTTGTGCGTGGTATCCATCAGCACCTTGAGCGGAAAATCCTGCTGCGTCACGCCCATGGTACGCAACACCTCGAAACTACCCAAGTGAGAGCCCAGAACGATGCAGCCCTTTCCGCTTTCGACCTGGCGGTGTGGGATTTCTTTGTGATGAAACGTTATGTTAAAGCGCGGGAACTCGCCTTTTAGCAGATACAGCCGATCTAATACGGTGGCGGCGAAACAATGAAAATGGCGAAACACATGCCACCAGTGGACCGGGTGGCCGCACACCCGGCTTAAGTACTCACGCGATACCCGCCGCGCTGCATGTGCGCTGATCAGGAAATAAAGTGTGATAGGATACAGCAGCAGCCTCACCGCCGAGCGCCCGATGTGCTCCGCGATCCAATTGATCAGCGGCAGCATGGCGGGCGTGCCGCGCTCCGGCAAATCCGACCAACGGCGCGCGTGCAAGCCTCTGTTTAACGTCATCGTGACAGTTTTTTCTTCTGGTTGATCGCTGAACATGGCCAGGCGTTTATCCACGCAGAGACGAAGTACACTACCCTTTGCCTAAATCTTAACCAGACCGGAATTCGCCGGGTGACATTTTCTGGTCGACAGTTGCACGGTCGCACAGTCCGGCGGATCGGTTTGGGCAACGTCCGTACCACGGAGCAACACCTGCGCGACGTCTGGCAACTGATCCAGACGACAGCGACCGAAGATGCCGTCTAATTTTGGCTAACAGGCGCTGTTCTTGCCGGCGATCCAGAGGCGGGTTTCTCTTGACAAACGGGCGTATTTATCAAACTCTGGGAAACAACTTTGAATCGGGGAGACGACGCCTCCCGGTAGGCTTCTTTCGTCCTGTTTCAGAGTTGCCACTCGCAGAATCAAGCACCGGGGAAACAAAGGAATCATATATGCATCATCTTATTCGGCTAACGAATACAAGTTCATCCGTACAAACTTCGAACCGCCCCAAATGCTTTCGGGGTTTTCTTCTCATTGCGGTCGCGTTCGTCTGCCTTGGGCTTTCGCCGACAGTGCAAGCCGTGCTTCCCTCGCCAACGCCGGACGGCGGCTATGGCGGCGGCAACACGGCCGAGGGCACGAACGCTCTCTTTAGCCGTACCACCGGCGTCTGGAATACGGCCCTGGGTTATCAAGCGCTGTATCACGTAACCACCGGCAACCAGAACACCGCGACTGGTTTTCAAACGCTCTTTAAGACCACCACCGGCAGCTTGAGCGTGGCCAACGGTTCGCAAGCGCTGTATAACAACACCACCGGCAGCTTTAACACGGCCACCGGGTTTCGCACGCTCTACACCAACACTACTGGCAGCAATAACACGGGTAATGGGTATGAAGCGCTCGCTCTCAATACCACCGGCCAGGATAACGTTGCCAACGGTTTTTTCGCGCTCTTTAACAACACGACCGGCAACTTTAATACGGCCATCGGGTTCCAAGCGCTCTCTGCCAATACCGCTGGCATCGATAACACGGGTAGTGGGTATCAAGCGCTCGCTTCCAATACCACCGGCCAGGATAACGTCGCCAACGGTTTTCTCGCGCTTTTTAGCAACACCACCGGCAGTGATAACACGGCCAATGGAGTTCAAGCGCTCTCCTCAAATACGGCGGGTGACCATAACATGGCCACCGGGTTTCAAGCGCTCTTTAGGAACACCACCGGCTTCGCTAACACGGCCAATGGTACAGAGGCGCTCTTTGGCAACACCACCGGCAGCGATAACACGGCTAGTGGCTTTCAAGCGCTCACCTCTAATACCGCTGGCACCGATAACACGGCCAACGGTCTTGACGCGCTTTTTGGCAACACCACCGGCGCCCGTAACATTGGTTTGGGCAAAGCAGCCGGCTTTTTTCTTACTACGGGCAATGACAATATTGATATCGGCAACGTTGGTGGTACTGGCGAGTCCAGCACCATCCGCATCGGCACCGAAGGAACCCAGACGGCCACCTTTATCGCCGGCATTAGCGGGGCAACGGTTGCAGGAGGCGTAGGGGTAATTATAGATACCAACGGTCAGCTCGGCACGGTACTTTCCTCGGAGCGTTTCAAGGACGACATCAAGCCGATGGACGAGGCGAGCGAAGCGATTCTCGCGCTCAAACCGGTCACCTTCCGCTACAAGCACGAGCTTGATCCCAAAGGCATCCCGCAGTTTGGCCTCGTGGCCGAGGAAGTGGAAAAGGTCAATCCCGCTCTGGTGGCTCGCGACGGTCAGGGGAAAGTTTACACTGTGCGCTACGAGGCGGTGAACGCGATGTTGCTCAACGAGTTCCTCAAAGAACACCGCACAGTCCAAGAACAGCAGAAGGAAATTAAGGCCCTCGCCGCTCAACTAAAGGAGCAAGCGGCGCTACTCCAGAAGGTAAGCGACCGGCTCGAACTGAGCAAACCCGCTCCGCAAATGGCCGTCAATAGTCAGTAAGGTAGCGGAGCCGGACAAGCAGCGTTTAGATTGTCGATGGCGGGCGACACGCCCGCCATCACAGTTTGCCATTGAGCGCGCTCTGAAACATAGTTAGGCGCGATGATCACACTTCTTCGCAAGCATCGTCAATGGCTCATGATCGTGATTGCGATCCTGGCGCTGCCGTTTTGCATCTATTTCGTGAAAACGGATTACAGCGCGATACGTCCCGATGATTTTGGGCGTATCTATAACCGCAACATTTCGCTCGTGGAAGCACGGCGAGATGCGCGGTTATTGGATCTGGCACGGGCGCTGGGAATGTCGACCTTTGGGCGGGATCTCTCGGCCGGCGCGAAGAGCGAAGCGGAGGCTTACGTGCCATTCATCTTAAATCTTATTATTCTAAGACATGAAGCGGCGCGGCTTGGGATCCGGCCGACGTCGTCGGAGATTGCCGATGTCGTCCGCAATTTGGAAACATTTCGCGGCCCGTCCGGTTTCGACCTTCAGAAGTACAACAACTTCACGCAAAACGTTCTTGCACCGAATGGTCTTGGCGAAGAGCAAATCGAGCAGCTAATTCGTGATCAGCTTTGCTTGAACCGAATCATAGAGCTCGTCGCGGCGGGAGCGTCTCCGCCGGAAAGCGAGAGCAAGGCAAATTACGACGAGGGTTACGGCAAACTTTTCGTGAACGTCATCCGATTGCGCTCAGCGGATTTTGCGAAGGACGTCAAAGTGACTGACGATGACGTTCGAAAATACTACGAAGCGCATAAGGCCGAATTCAAAAGTGAAGAGACGCGGAAGGTCGAGTTCGTCAGCCTTGCGTTGAATGACGAACAAAAAAAATTGAGCGGAAAAGAGCGCATCGATGCTCTGCAAAAACTGGCTGATCGCGCGAACGATTTTACACAGGCACTGCTGGAAAAAGGCGCGGATTTCAAACAAGTGGCGGCGAAATTTCAACTGCCGATTCACGTCACTGGTGAGTTCACGGCGGCGGCGCCTGATCCGCAATTGAAGGTCGATCCGCAACTTGGCGCGGCTGCTTTTGGATTAACGGTGCAGGAGCCGAACAGCGATCCGCTTCAGGTGGCGGATGGATTCCATATTTTGCATCTCGCGGGGTTGGTCGAGGCGCGTCCGTTAACAATCGAGGAGGCGAAGCCAAAGGTGGTGGAAGCAATTAAGAGCTCGCGAACAAAGGAATTGATCTCAACCAAGGGTGCCGAGGTGGCGCATCAACTGCGTGAAGCCACCGCGTCCGGTCAGCCGGTTGAAGCTGCCATCCAGAAGACGGGATTAAAAGCGGAGAAGGTACCGCCTTTTTCGCTGGTGGAAGATGCAACGGCCAAACCAGAAGAGCTAAAGCAGCCGCCCGATCTCGTCGCAATCAAAAACGCAGTGGCGCAGCTTAACCCCGGCGACGTGAGCGACTTTTTTCCATCGGAGCAGGGTGGGCTGATTGCTGTTCTGGAAAAACGGGAACCGGCGGACCCGGCAAAGTATCCGGAAAAAAAAGCTACGTTCGATAATCGTTATCGAGAAATTGCTTTCTACGAATGGCTGCGCGACCGGCAGCGCGACGCCGGCCTTCAACTTTCACGAGGTTAAACGTTACCTCGACGTCGTCGATTCTGGAAAAATGCAGACGCGCGACGAGATCTTCGATGACGCAAATGGCAATCTCGCCATCGGCGAGCTCGAAACCGCGGTCGAAAAATATCGCCGCTGTGTAGAGGTCGACCCGGACTTTTTTGACGGCTGGCATGCGCTCGGGATGGCCCTGATGAAAATCGGCCGATTCACCGAAGCGATCGAGGCTGGCAAGAAAGCAGTTGAGCTTAAGCCGAACGATCAGATCGGTTGGACGAGCTTATCGTTATTTTACAATCGCGCCGGCAACATCAAGGAGGCGGAAGCTGCGGGCGCGAAAGCCAAGGTCCTTTCCTGGGGCGGCAAGATTGCGAAACAGGATTAAATGGAGTGATGGAGTAGAGGACTAATGGAGTGTTGCATCCAGGCGGATGCTACTTGCCCATCAATCCATTTTCTCCAACACTCCACAACCAATTCTAGGTGTCACCAGATGTTCACGCGCTTATCGGCGGCCCGCACCATCGGTGAACCGTCTGGAATCCCGAACGCCTTTTGAAATTCCGGCAAATCCGATAGCGGCCCGTTCACGCGAAAATGGGCCGGCGAATGCGGATCGGTGGTTAATCGCATCTTTTGGTCTTCGTCGCGGATCTTCGATCGCCAGATGTTGGCGAACGAAAGGAAGAAACGTTGCTCCGGCATGAAGCCGTCGATCTTCTGATCGCGCGCCTGCGGATTTTTCGCGAGCGCCTTTTGCAATGCCGCGTAAGCGAGCTTCACTCCGCCGATGTCCGCGATGTTTTCGCCCTGGGTCAACTCGCCGTTCACGTGTTGGCCGGGCAACGGCTCGTATTCGCTGTATTGATTCACAATTGCCTGTGAGCGTTTCTTGAATTCAGCCGCCGATTGAGGCGACCACCAATCCCGCAAATTTCCGTCGGCATCGAACTGCCGCCCCTGGTCGTCGAACCCATGGGTCATTTCATGTCCAATGACGGCGCCGATTCCACCGTAGTTCACGGCGTCATCTGCGTTGGCGTAGAAAAACGGCGGCTGCAAAATGCCCGCCGGGAAAACGATCTCGTTCCGGTTTGGTTGATAATACGCGTTCACGGTCGGGGCAGTCATGCCCCACTCGGTCCGGTCCACCGGTTTGCCGATCTTGTTCAGCTCGCGCGTCGTTTCGAATTGCGCGGCGCGAATCCCGTTCAAGACATAGGGCCCGCGATCGATTTTCAGCAGCGAATAATCGAGCCACTTGTCCGGATAACCGATTTTCACCTGCATCGCGGCCAGCTTCTTGAGCGCCTGCTCTTTCGTCGGCTCGTCCATCCATTCGAGCGTTTTGATCCGATCGGCCAGCGCTTCTTTCAAATTGTTGACCAGCTCAAGTGCGCGCGCCTTTGCTTCCGGCGGAAAATTGAATGCCACGTACAATTTGCCGAGCGCTTCGCCGATCGCGCCGTTCTCGGATGTGACCACGCGTTTCCAGCGCGGTTTGATCTGCTGCGCTCCGCGCATAATCCGCTCGTCAAAATTGAAATCTTCGTCCACGAAATCCTTGGAGAGCTCGCCGGCCGCGTCATTGATCAAGTGCCATCGCAGGTAGGCCTTCCAATCTTCCAGCGGCGTGCTTTTGAAAATTTCGTCGGCGGTCTTGAAAAACTCCGGTTGGTGCACGTTCACGTTCTCCGGTGTGAGGAGGCCGATGTTTTTGAAGTAATCGGTCCAGTTCCAATCCGGTGTCAGCTGCTGCAGCTCGTTGACCGTCATTTTGTTGTAGTTCTTTTGCGGATCGCGCAACTGCACCCGCGTGCGCGACGCCTCCGCCAGTTTCGTCTCGAGCGCGAGAATCTTCTTTGCGTCTTCCGATGCGCTTGTAGCCGGCTCGCCCAGAAGCGTCAGCATCTTGGCGACATGTTCGACATATTGGTCGCGCAACTTCTTCGAAGCGTCGTCGGTCTTGGTGTAATAGTCGCGGTCCGGCAACCCGAGCCCGCCCTGGCTGGCTTGCGCGACCTCATGGCTGCTGTCCTTTGAGTCCGCGAGCGAGCCGAAATCGAACAACACGCCAGCCCCAATGGTGTGGAAATGTGCGATTTCCTTGAGCAGATCGTTGCGATCTTTGATCGCGTCGATCGCTTTGAATTCCTGATCGAGCGGTTTCGCTCGTTGCGCTTCGATCGTTCGCTCGTCCATCCCGCTCGCATAAAAATCGCCGACCTTCTCCGTTTCCGGCGCCATTCGTGAATCGACCGCCGTGTGCTGCGCTTTCTCGGCGATGTCGTGCAGCGCGTCGTTGTTCTTCTCAATCAGCTCGTTGAAGCTGCCCCAGCGCGTGTACTCGGGTGGGATTTCCGTCCGCTTGATCCAACCGCCGTCGGCGTAAAGGAAAAAATCGTCGGCTGGTTTTCACCGACGGATCCATGTTGGTTGGATCGAGGGGCGACGGGTTTTTTTCGACCTTGGGCGCCGGTTGAGCGTGCAAGCTCAATACGCAAAAGAGAGACGCGACAACGAGTGGAGTTGTTCTAAGCATCAAAGAAGAAAGGTGAAAGCGGCGCGCTTGTCCATTCGGGCAACGCCACAAATGAAGACGTCGCCTGGGCGCGGCGCGGGTCTGTCTTGCACCGCGACCTACAACTGCTCGATCTTATAGCCGCCTGCACGCAACATCGCGCATAAAGCCCCTCCGTACCTCCCGATTTCCATGCCGCGACGTCGTCCGGAAATTGCTTTGGCATTCACTTCTGATCGTTGCTATTTGCGGCTATGGCATCTTTGCGGCACCTTAAGGCACGAATGATTGTGCTGGCGAAACGTTTGCTCGCCCTCGCGTTGCTTACGGTTCCTGTTGCCCTGGCTCCGACTCCGGGGTTTGCCTCAGATGAATGGCAGGTCATCAAAGTCGGTGGTCATGATTATCTGAGTGTCGATAACATCGCTAGGTTTTACGGTTTTCCGGCCGGTGCCCCTTCGGGGGGCAGGAAAATTGGTCTCGAGGATGTAAACAGATCGATCGAGTTCACGCCCGATAGCCGCGAAGTGATGATCAACGGCGCGCGCAATTGGTTGTGCTTCCCCGTTATCGAACGCGACGGAAAAGTTCTCGTCTCGCGCATGGACCTGGCGAAAACGATCGAGCCGCAGCTTCGTCCGCAACGCATCCCGAACGTCGATCGGATCCAAACCGTTGTTCTCGATCCGGGTCACGGTGGCTTCGACAAGGGCGCGATCAGCAGTTATGGGTGCGAGAAGGATTTTGCCCTTGATGTGGCGCGCAAAGTCCGGCCACTGCTTCAAGCTAAAGGCCTGCATGTGATCATGACGCGCGAGAGCGACGCGTTCGTTCCTTTGGAATTGCGGGCACGCATCGCCAACGCGGCGCACAATTCCATTTTCGTGAGCATTCATTTCAACGCCACAGACCGCGATCCGAATGCAACTGGCTTCGAGATCTATTCGCTCACTCCGCGCGGAGCGCCCTCCACCGCCGACGACTCGATGGCCTTGAGTTTCATGAACATGCAAGCTGGCAGCCCGGTTGATGCACAAAGCGTCGAACTCTCCGCCTGCATTTACCATTCGGTCCTCGGCCACATCCCGGAATTCGACCGCGGCATCAAGCGGGCACGCTTCGCGGTTTTGCGACTGACAAAAGTTCCCGCTGTGCTCGTCGAAGGCGGCTTCCTGACGGAGCGCGGCGAGAGCCGGTTGATTGCGAATAAAGATTGGCGCGCGAAACTGGCGGAGGCAATCAGCGTCGGAATCGAGAACTACAAGGCGCTGGCCGACAACAAGCAGCGACCGCTGATCGTCGCCGATTATCGGCGGCAACCATCGAAGGCGCAAACCACGCAAGAGCCTTCGCCAACGCCGACGCCTACTCCCAGTCCTACCCCGTCACTTCTGTCCGCCGTGATCGTTCCGTAAGCGCATCTTCTGTTCTTCTGTAGAGGCAGGCGTGTCGCCTGCATTTTTGTAACCGCGACACCGCCGATTGCAGGGCGTTTATGTGAAACCCCGAACCAAATTAACAGATGTCGTTGTCGTTGACTTCGCGTAGACGGGTCTTATTCTGAACGCAAGAAGTGCGGGGGAGCCGCCTGGCTGAGATGACCGGCGAAAGACGCCGATCGAACCCCTTGAACCTGATGCGGGTAATTCCGCCGAAGGAAGCGAGGTAAGCCATTCGATTTTCCACGCGTGGCTATGAGCACGAAAAAAGATTCTCTCGCTGTAGCTGGGGTCGCTGACCCCGGCTCTCAAAATGGAACCACCGAGGCGGCAGCCAGCGGCAGCGGCTACAACTTGCCGAACAGCCGCAAAGTTTACGTCGCCGGAAAACAATATGTCGATCTTTGCGTACCGTTTCGCGAAATCTCACTCGCGCCGACGAAATCGATGAACGGCGAGATCGAAGTGAACGAGCCGGTGCGCGTTTATGACACCAGCGGGCCGTGGAGCGATCCGGATTTTCACGGTGATGTTCAACAAGGCTTGCCGGCGCTGCGGGAGAAATGGATTCGCGACCGTGGCGACGTCGAGGAAATCGAAGGTCGGAAGGTCACGCCGATTGATGATGGCTATCTCTCCGACGCGCATGCGGCAAGCAAACGTCCAACGCTCAACGCTCAACGTTCAACGTCCAACTCAGAAGGGCAAAATGGGAACGGGAGCGGCGGAAAACTCTCAACTCTCGACTCTCAACCATCAACTGCGGCGCAGCGTCGCCCGCTTAGGGCGCGTGCTGGCCGCTGCGTTACGCAACTGGCGTATGCCCGCCGCGGTATCATCACTCCCGAAATGGAGTTCATTGCGATCCGCGAAAATTGCGGTCTATCAACTATCAACTCTCAACCATCAACCGAGCGCAACGCGCTCTCCCACCAGCACGGCGGCTCCGAACCAATCAAAAATCGAAAATCGAAAATCGAAAATCCCATCACTCCCGAATTCGTCCGCGACGAAGTTGCGCGCGGGCGCGCCATAATCCCGGCGAACATCAATCACCCGGAAAGCGAGCCGATGATCATCGGCCGCAATTTCCTCGTCAAGATCAACGCCAACATCGGCAATAGCGCCATCGCGTCGTCGATCGAAGAAGAAGTCGAGAAGATGCGTTGGGCGACGAAGTGGGGCGCCGACACCGTAATGGATCTTTCGACCGGCAAAAACATTCACGCCACCCGCGAATGGATCATTCGCAATTCGCCGGTGCCGATCGGCACGGTGCCGATTTATCAGGCGCTCGAAAAAATCGGCGGGCGTGCAGAAGAACTGACCTGGGAGATTTATCGCGACACCCTCATCGAACAGGCGGAGCAGGGGGTCGATTACTTTACCGTCCACGCGGGTGTCCTCTTACGCTTCATCCCTTTAACGGTTAAACGAGCAACGGGGATTGTTTCCAGGGGTGGGTCAATAATGGCGAAATGGATGCTGTCGCATCACCGGGAAAGTTTTCTCTACACGCATTGGGACGAGATCTGCGAAATCATGGCCGCTTACGACGTCAGCTTTTCCATCGGCGATGGCCTGAGGCCAGGCAGTATTGCTGACGCAAATGATGAGGCCCAGTTTGCTGAGTTATACACGCAAGGCGAGCTGACCCAGCGCGCCTGGAAACAGCACGTCCAAGTGATGAACGAAGGCCCGGGCCACATCCCGATGCACATGATCAAAGAGAACATGGAGAAACAGCTCGAGTGGTGCGACGAAGCGCCGTTCTACACGTTGGGTCCCCTAACGACCGACATCGCGCCCGGCTACGATCACATCACCAGCGCGATCGGCGCGGCCATGATTGGCTGGTACGGATGCGCCATGCTTTGCTATGTCACGCCGAAAGAACATCTCGGATTGCCGAACAAGAAAGACGTGAAAGACGGCGTCATCGCCTACAAGATCGCCGCCCACGCCGCCGATTTAGCCAAAGGCCATCCCGGCGCGCAATATCGCGACAACGCCATCAGCAAAGCGCGCTTCGAATTTCGTTGGGAAGATCAATTCAATCTCGCGCTCGATCCCGAGACTGCCCGCGAGTTCCACGACGAAACCTTGCCGCAAGAAGGTGCTAAATCGGCTCACTTTTGTAGTATGTGTGGTCCGCATTTCTGTAGCATGAAGATAACGGAAGACGTGCGCAAGTTTGCAGCGCAGCAAGAAATCTCTGAGGAAGCAGCGTTACAAGTTGGTCTAGAACAAAAAGCAAAAGAGTTCGTTGAAAAGGGCGGAGAGGTTTACGTGAATGACTAGCGTACTCTTTACGAACAGAATGGAGCGAATGGGTTGAGCGACATAGAAGGCAAAGCCGCGAGGGTAGCAGCGAGCGAGCATGGGCAGCGAGTGAGTTTCAAGGCAACAGAGTTTAACGAAGCCGGCGCCGAGCTGTACGCGAAGACGTAAGATCTGGGTAGCGCGCCCGTCTCGGGCGTGGGTTTCGGTGTCCCGCCGAAGCAATCTTCAGATCTCTAGCCCGCGAATCACCCGCCTTCGTCCCGCCGTTGCGGGACTACGGCGCGGCAGGCGCGAAACTTGTGGTGAGCGAAGTCGAATCCATTAACGCGAAAGGATCCGGGAGGCCTGTAGGGGAAGCTGCCAGCTTCCCATCTGATCTTGTAGCAACGACGCGGCTAACATCGCAGGCGCGCTCGGTTTTGAAACTCGTTCGTTGCCCACAATCACTCGCTCCTACCCTCGTCGCTTTACCTTCTATGTCGCGTGCCCCACGCGCTCCATTCGCAAAAAGGCTCGCGGCCTCCCGCCGTAAAGTTCGCGCCTGCGAACCGCTTGACATTACCCGGCGCATCGAGCAACAAAGGATCGCCGGATGAACTTTCTCAAACGCCGTTTCACAGGGGCTCCGGAGGGAACGGCCGTGCTGTTCTTCATTCAAATCTTCGCGACGCTCGGCTTCGCCGTCCTCTACTCGACCCTGGTCCTCTACGCGACGAAGCATCTGCATCTCGGCGTGAAAGAGGCCACCACGTTGATGGGTGTGTTCGGCGCCTTCAACTACGGCCTGCACCTCTTCGGCGGTTACCTGGGCGGCCGCTTCCTTTCCAACCGCAACCTGTTCGTCGGGGGCATGGCGCTGCAAGTGATCGGCTGCGCCTGTATCGCGACCGGCACCCTCGTGTTGTTCTACGTCGGCCTCGCCCTCTTCCTCACCGGCAGCGGCCTCAACGTCACTTGCATCAACATGATGCTCACGCAGCGCTTCACCCCGGAGGACCCGCGCCGCGAAGGAGCCTTCCTCTGGAATTACGCCGGTATGAATGTCGGCTTTTTCGTCGGGTTCAGTGTCGCCGGCCATTTCCAGGCCACCGAGAGCTACTCGAACCTCTTCATCTTCGCGACGCTCGGCAACTTCGTCGCCATCATCCTCGCCCTGTTCAACTGGAAGACGCTGACCGACCGCAACACGCCGCTGCTCGACGCGACGCCGAAGCAGTTCCGGCTGCGGCAGCTCGTCGGCCTCGCCATTCTCATCGGCCTCGTTCCCGTCGTGTGGTTCATGCTCCAGCGGCCCGGCGGCACCGAGACGATCATCAAAGCGATCTGCGCCGCGGTCGCGCTCACGCTAATCTACCTAACGGTCCGCCACCGGGATCGCCGCGAGCGGCGGAACATGACGGCGTATCTGATTCTGACCATTGGCTCGCTGATGTTCTGGTCGCTCTACCAAATGGCACCGAACGGACTGATGCTGTTCGCGGTCAACAATGTCAACCTGATGGTTGGTAGCGTGAGGATTCAGCCGCAGTGGATCCAGAACATCAACACTGTCATTATCGTGCTCGGCGGGCCGGTGCTCGCGGCGCTCTTCACTCGCATGCGCGGGCGTGGGTGGAGAATCGACATACCGAAGCAGTTTGCGGCGTCGCTGCTGTTGATGGCGATCGCCTTTTTTGTTCTGCCGTTCGGCATCAAGCTGGCCGGAGGCGACGGCAAGAGCGCGTTCGTGTGGCTATTCCTCAGCTACGTGCTGCAAAGCATCGGTGAGCTGCTCATCTCTCCCATCGGATACGCGATGATCGGCAAGCTCGCGCCGAGGCAGTACCAAGGAGTGATGATGGGCAGTTGGATGCTCGTCACCGGTCTCGCATCACTGTTTGCAGGCGACTTCTCGGGCATGATCCCCGAGCCGACCGGCGCCACGGCGATTGCCACCAATGCCGGGTACGCGAAGCTGTTCGCCGAGCTTGGTGCCGGCAGCCTCGCGGTCGGTATTGCGCTCGTCGTGCTGATTCCGTTCCTGCGCAAACTGATCACCGACAAGGCCGAGACGACGCTTCCAGCGGAAGGGCCGGCCGCGACGGTTGTCCCCGTCGCTTGAGAACCGCTTCGGTTTGCGAAGCGTTCTGTTCTCCGGGGAGCACAGGCGCCTCGCCTGTTGGTGATGGCGCCCTCGCCATCACGGACTTTTCATTTGATTCCCAACGCCAGTATCCCATCGTCATCGGCCCGCAGCCTTTTCGCAACGCTCGAGTAGTCGCGGCGCTTCGATCCGTTTCGCCCACTTCGCGAACCCCGGCGTCGCACCGCGCCAGCGCAGGGTCTCGACCTTCTTGAACAGCGGCGCATCGGTGCGCAGGGTCGCGAGATTCTTGAAGAGCAATGCGAGATCGCGCTGTTTGCCGAGAACGTTTGACGGAAACTTTTCGATCGAACCGTGACGATTCAAAAGCTGGGCGGCGGTCCTGGCGCCGATGCCAGGGATGCCGGGGTAACCGTCGGCCGCATCGCCCACGAGCGCGAGCAGATCCGGAATGAGCTGCGGGCTGACGCCGAACTTTTCGCGTACGCCAGCAGCATCGCGAATCGTTTTGCGCCGGCCATTGATCTGCACCACGCGTGTGCCTCGCACGCATTGCGCCAGATCTTTATCGGGCGTCCAGATGGCGACTTTGTCGACCTTCTTGTCCTTCGACGCGAGATGCGCGGCCGAAGCGAGCGCATCATCCGCTTCGAGCTCGATCATCGGCCAGACGACAACGCCCATCGCCACGAGCGCCTCCTCGAGCGGATGAAATTGCGCGAGCAGGGCGGGCTCGATCCCGGCGTCGGTCTTGTAGTCCGCCCAAAGCCGATTGCGAAACGACTCGATCACGTGGTCGGTGGCGACACCGAGATAAGTGTCACCGTTCTCCAGCATTTGCAGAACGGTCTGCAGCACACCGACGACCGCGCCGTAAGGCCGGTCGACGCCACGTGAGGCGGAGCCTTTTACGTGGGTAAACCGGCGCAAACCGTAGAAGTGACGGAAGAGTTCGTAGGTGCCGTCAACGAGGTGGACGATCATTTTGGTTAACGTTTTCTTCGCGCAGTCCGTGGCTTGCCGTAGCTTTAGCGTAGGTGGGTGCCCAATGAAAATCACCGAAGAAGAAGCGTTACAAGTTGGTCTCGAGCAAAAAGCCAAGGAGTTTGTGAAAAAAGGCTCGGAGGTTTACGTGAAAGCGTAGTAAAAACGCCGACGTCGGTTCCCTCCCGATAATGCGCTCTAATCTTCAGCTCGCTGCATCGACTAATGCGATGGAATCTCAGCGAAACATGCTTTTCATCAGTCATGCTACGCCCGAAGACAATGAATTCGCGCGCTGGCTCGCTTTGCAGCTAGGTAAGGAAGGATTTCCAGCCTGGTGCGATCAGACGAAGCTCTTGGGTGGTGAGCCTTTTTGGGAAGAGATTGAAGACGCCATTCGAAACCGAACTCGGCGTTTTCTTTTTGTTCAGTCGCGCAACTCTAATCAAAAAGACGGCTCGTTAGATGAACTCGCACTGGCGAAGACCATCGGAAAGCAGCTTGGGGATAGCCATTTTATCACAGCGATCAGGATCGATGACTTGCCGTTTGCAGAGTTCAACATCCGTCTACACAAACTCAACTCTGTTGACTGCGCTCGGAATTGGCTGGCGGGCTTTAAGCAGTTGATCAAACGTCTGCAGGAAGACGGTATCGAAAAGGACAAAAGATTTACTCCGGATAGCATCGCGGTTTGGTGGCGCGAAAACTTCGGAGAAGAAGAAGGTGTTTCGGAAGAGACGGACTTTTACTGCTCGAATCGACTTCGACTACTCAGTCTTCCTCCGCAGATAAACATTATTAAACTCGAGCACGCGTTGCCCGAAGACACCGACGTCACGACTGCACCGTTTCCAATTTCGCCTCATGGTCGGCTTCTCGTGTCCTTCGCGACCTTTCGGGATTTATTACCGTTCTTTGAAACTACGCATGTTGGAAACGACGGTACCGAGACGATGGCCACAGCGCATCTTCTAGAGAACGGCCTTGTTCCTGCGATGGAGAGCCGAGCTGCGCGTAATCACGTCACTTTTTTATTGCGACAAGCATTTCAGCGATTCGCGATATCACGTGGATTGCACGAATACGCACTAACTGGAAATAGGCGCTTCTTTTGGTTTCCGAACGATCTTGTTGAGAAGGATCGAATCAGTTTTAAAGCGCTAGACGGCAGCAATACTTGGAAGGCCGTAGTCGGTTTCAAATCGTTGAAGAGTAAAGAGGAGCAGATTCGGATTCGCAATTGGCACTTCGGAATCGAAGGCCTCCCGCATATCGGGTTCGATCGATATTTGAGCGTCTTACCTCACGTGGCGTTTTCGGAAAACGGTGAACTGTATGAGAGTGCAAGAAAGCAGCATGCCTATCGAAGGAGCCAATGTCGAAGCTGGTACAACGATGATTGGCGTGATCGATTACTCGCGACCCTCACCTTTCTAACAGGCGCGGGCGCTGAGTTGAGTATCCCGTTGGCTCCGGATTGCAGCGCAACGTTTGAAGCTCTGCCGGAAGTCATAGAAAGCCCGGTGACGTACGTACGAACAGCGGACGTTGACGAAAGTGAGGTGGCAGAAGAAGACGGGGAATTCGAGACCGAGGGTATCGAGGAGGATGAGGACGAGCTATGACGTCCATGGTTCGGATACGTGAGCCGCGATTGGAGTTCGCATTCGGTCAACAACTCGAAGATCCACGCGACGGTTTAACGATGTTTGGTCCGTATGATCATGGGCAAGGCGGCGCGTACGGGATTCGTGCAGGCGTGATCGGCACAAAACAGGGGATTGAACGCTTTGGAAAATGGGTGAACTCAATTCAACGAGCCGTCGGGTTACGGGATGCAGCGAGATTTCGTCCGCCATTTCCTGGCTTTGAAGCAGCGTTTCAAATCGCTTGGAGTCCGAAACCTGCGCTCGCCATTACGATCGATGGAAATCATCTCGATCGGTTAATTAGGGTCGATGACAAATACAAACGCATTTACGGCACGGTCGACTATTTCGCGTCGAAGCTAATCGAAGCTAAAACGGCCGAAGAGGAAAAACCCGATCTTTGGTTTGTCGTCATACCAGACGAAGTGCACAAACTTTGCCGACCTGAGTCGATCGTGCCACGGCTGGGCCGAGTGCAGGCGGAAGATCGAATGAAACCGTCGATGGCGCGCGCCTTCATTCGTCAGAGACCATTGTTCGCTGAGTGGGAGGAGCAAGCCGAACCGTATTATTATGAGCCAGATTTCCGACAGCAACTAAAAGGTCGACTTTTGTGGGACGGAATTCTGACACAAATAGTCAAAGAGAGTACAATCGCGCCATTTGACTTTCTTAATGCATTTGGATATCCCATTCGAAATCTCGGCAAACGGGGCGCCGAGGTTGCATGGAACATGGCGTCAGCGGCGTACTACAAGGCGGGTTCTCGGCCATGGAAGCTCGCAGGTGTGCGGCCAGGCGTCTGCTATCTCGGTTTGGTTTTCAAGAACGACGAAAAAAATGTCGATCAGTCCGCAGCCTGCTGCGCGGCACAGATGTTTTTGGATTCCGGCGATGGCGTAGTCTTCAAGGGTCGCGTTGGTCCTTGGTATACGGGAAAGCGGGGCCGCTATCATTTGTCGGCGGCAGCGGCGAAGGAACTTCTCGAGAAAGCAATCGCAGATTACAAATTAAAAAGGGGAGTTTTGCCGGAAGAGATTTTCATCCACGCGCGGACACGCTTCGATGATGAAGAATGGAAAGGATTTCTTAAGGCTGCCGCGGACGGGACGAGAGTTGTCGGGGTTACAATCCGAAGGACACAAGATTACCGCCTGTTTCGTCGCGACAGCAACCTGCCAATCCTTCGCGGACTGGCGCTGATCGACAGCGACCGTCACGCGTTCCTGGCCGCAAGTGGTTTTGTGCCGCGTCTGCAAACGTATTATGGTTCAGAAGTCCCTGTCCCTTTATCAATTTCCGTGAATCGCGGCGATGCGGACATTCACGTCGTGCTTCAAGACATCCTCGGACTTACAAAGTTGAACTACAATTCATATCGTCATTCCGATGGAATGCCGGTCACCCTTAAGTTCGCGGATGCTGTCGGCGAGATTCTTATAAGTGGCCCGCCGCGTGACGAAGATCCGCCATTGCCATTCCGGCATTACATTTAAGTAGAAGATCTAAAGCGTACCTGGTTGGTCAAAGCAGTTCACTTTCGCGTGCTCGGGTCCTCAGCGAGAATGCGCGTGCCATAGTCAACAGGGTCTACGCCAACGAAATCTTCCATTCCAAGTTGCTCAGGAGTGACATCACGTGAAGGAATTATTCCGTCCATCCAGGCCTTTTCAGCAAGGCGGCTAAGAAAATCTTTTGCGACACCTTCAACTCGCGTTTGATTTGCCATTGGCGCAAAGGCATAACCTGCCATTCCCGCAAAGAGGTCGGCCATTTGGACGCTGTGCGATGAATGGGATGTTGTGGTTACAATGTCGGCGACTTTCAACGGATAGGTGACGTTCCGCGTTGGGGAACCCGCGATGTGTTCGCGAAGACCTTCATCCGAAAATCGAAGGAGTAGATCGCGTTCTTGCGCTAGCGTCTTCGATTCGTCGGCTAGGATGATAAATCTCTCGTCCAAAGTTTTACCCCAAACATCGGACAGCGTGTGATAAGCCGGAATAAGTGGATCGAGTTCACTCGCTGATAGGTGCGGCAGCCACGTGTTCGGGCGCTCACAAGCCATAATTATTGGGGCGAAAAATTCTCCGATCGTGTGCGGAAAACGATGTTGTAAGTGAGCGAGAGCGGACACCGCCTCGCGATGAAATTGCTGAAGCGTGTCTGTATCTCTTTGTCGAACAAGGCGGACAAATAGATTCGTAAAACGATCAGCGCGCGTCTTACCGAGATAAACAGGCAGCGTCAACGTAAGGAGATTTGCAAGCCCGCGCGCCGCGCCTTGCTCGTACAGATTGACGCCGAAAGAACGGGCGCTTGGCTCGTGAATCAAGTCAACGAGCTTGGTCATTGCCATGTATCTCTTGAAGATTACGAATATCTTCACATTCGCTGGCGTTACCCAATCCATCTCCAGCAACTTCGAGAGCAACTGCAACTGTTTCGGATTCCGTCGCATCTTGCTAAATTTCCACTCGGTCGTTTTGACAGAGCTTAGAAGTTGGGTCACTTCCGCGATCTCGTGCTCGCCGGCGCGAACGGAGGCGAGGCAGAACACTGGCTGATCCGCAGTAATCAGGTCGCTGCCTGTATTGCCGGTCTCGTCGAAAGCGATTTGCTGCACCAACTAAGATAGCACGCGGTCGTCGATCTTGCGCGCGGTTGCACGCTGGTCGTTTTCGTTTTTCTTGAAGCATGCTACTCGCTTGGTTCCACGCAGTGTGAGGCGCGGCCTGTCTTCAGCGTGTGAACGACACCCTGCAGTTTCGCGATTTAACCTAAAAGAAACCAGAAGGCAGTCGCCGGGGTCACTTCTAGATCTGACCCCAACTGTTTGCCTTGCAAAATGGGAACGGAGCCCCTGGGCCCCATAATTCCACGATAGGCTGACCGTCAGCCGTGATGATTTCGGCGCTCTTTACCTTGCTTAACTGCCCAATAAGATCGACTGCGGAGCCAAAGAGTTTTCTGTTTCTCTCCGGCGGGCTAGAAGCGCGAGGAGGGGCCCGGTCATGATCGTTGTTACCAAGGCCATGATGACTAGCATCGTAAATATGCGTTGCGATAGGATACCGAGGTCGTAGCCGATATTCAGCGCGATCAGTTCCATTAGGCCCCGTGTGTTCATTAACGCACCAAGCTGCATCGACTCGCGCCAGTCTAGTCCCGTCAGCTTTGCGGCGAAGGCACTGCCGCCCAGCTTGCCGAGGGTAGCGACGCCGATGATAACAAGGCAAACCATCCATTCGTGTGTGCCAGAGATAAGGCCAATCCGAGTCCGCAGCCCGGTAAAGGCGAAGAAGACCGGCAGCAGTAACACTGAACTGAGGTGCTCGACACGAATGCCCAGTTTCTCGCGGAAACCACCGATCGACGGCATCACTGTCCCTGCCAAAAACGCTCCGAAGAGGGCGTGAATACCGATCAACTCGGTGCAGAAGGCGGAGATAAGGACCAGGCCAACTACGGCCGTTAAGAGGCTAGCGCTCGGTTCTTCCCGCTCCAGCGCTTCCCGGCCCATCCAACTCGGCAGACTTGGCCGGATAACAAATAGCATCAGGCCGACGAAAACTACGACCAACAGGAAAGTAAAAACGCCGCCGCCAACGCTTGTCGCGCGCGCGATTGCGACGACAAAGGCGAGAATGGTCCAGGCTGTAACATCATCCACCGCCGCGCACGCCGTCGCGGTGCTACCGAGCGCCGTCTTAAAGATGTTACGGTCCTTCAGGATCCGCACCAGCACCGGGAAAGCAGTAATGCTCATGCTAATTCCCATGAATAACGCAAACGCGATAAAGCTGGCGCCTGGTTGCGCCAGTTCATGATAAAGAAACCACGCCAGCGCGACCCCGAGCAGGTAAGGAATAACAATGCTCGAGTGACTCACCACGATCGCAGTCGGCACCTTTTGCTTCAGTTGGAGAACGTCCAGTTCCATCCCGACGGCAAACATAAAGAGGCAGACACCGATCTGACTAAACAATCTGAGCGGCTCGAAAGAGGAGGTGGGAAAGACAAACTGAAACGCCGCGGGAGCGATCCACCCAAAGAGCGACGGGCCGAGCAGAATACCAACAACCATTTCTCCTACGACGGCCGGCTGCCCTAACCGTCGTGCTATTCTGCCGGCCAGTCCCGCTGCGGTGATGATAATGAAAACTTGGAGCAACAGCCGACTAAGCGGGCTCGTGCCGTTTTGCCAAAGGCTGGTCTTTGCGGCGGAAAGGAAATCAGCGCCGGCTGGAGCGGCATGCTCGACCTGTACCGGCGCAACCGCTCCCGCAGCGGCCACGGGCGGCGCGAGGTGAGTGCCCGCCTGCAGGATGAAGAAAATGGCCAGGCCGGCGATGCTGACAACAACGAGATACAACTGTGCTTTACGTTTCATAGTCTGGTAGCGCTGTTTGGCTTGATTAGTTTTGGAACAACCGCGCGTGCAAGGCGGTCGAAAGCTTGTACGGTGCTGTTACCGGCCGAGCCCTTTAGACGCAGAAGCCCAATCTCGAGCTTCAGGTTTTTGCCGCGAAGACGAATCGCTTTCAGTTTGAGGCCGTGCATTCCTAGCAGCGCAATTTTCGGCATTAGCGCAGCAGCCTTCAAAGGTGCTAATGATCGAAGAAGCGTCTCAATTGCACTGACTTCTGCGATCGTTTTCGGGCGGACCTGATGATTTCGACAGAGTTCATCTGTCATCCGGCGCGTCACGAAGCTATCCGGCAATTGAACGAGTCTCTGCTGATGGATTTCGGGTAAGTCAATAACCTGCCGGTTCCACCACGGGTGCGCTTTAGGAACGATCAGAGCAAATTCGTCACTGCAGAGACGTTCGTAACGTAGATTTGGCGAGTGGCGCGTGATGAAACCGAAGCCAAGGTCCATTCGGCCTTCTTCCAATGCGGTCTCAATCTCGGTAGAAGAGACTTCTTTAACACTCACGCTGATACTCGGATGGCGAGCCGCGAATTCGCCCAGCAACGTAGGCACCAGGGCTGTGTCGAGGACAGGCACGACTCCCAAGCACAACGTGCCATGTAGTTGCTCTGGCCCACTACCGACCTCTTGGAGGAAAATCTCATACTGCCGAAGAAGTGAACGGGCGTGCTCTTGAAAAACTCGGCCCGCGGCGGTGAGAAGAATGCGTTTTCCGCGACGCTGAAATAAGGTGACTCGAAGCCGGGCCTCTACGTCTCGCATTTGTTGGGAGATGCTCGGTTGCGAACTGCCAAGATGATCTGCCGCGCGGCTGAAGCTGCCGGCTTCGGCGATTGCCAGGAAGTAACGCAGGTGGCGAATCTCAACTGGATCGTGAATCATTGCACTTAACGCTCCTCAAACACTCGGAATAAATCGATAGATATTTTCGATGGTTGCATTTATTTTTTCGATAGTAAAGATTTGTTTTTCTCTTCTGGGTTTGCCCTCACGTGCCAATTTGGAAAGCGGCGGATTAACCTGATCCGTTTTGCTGGTTCACAGGAACGCCGGGCCCTCACCGGGCAGCCGGAGGCAGCCGGGGTCACATCTAAAGGACGTAAAGCGGTGCCACGTCCTGACACAGTGACCAGCCTTCGCCAAGGCTACGGCCTGGCAAGCGGGTGAAGCGCCCGATCGAGCCGGCGACCGAATAACAGGACAAGCAGGCCGCCGCCGGCGGCGATGGCTGCGTGCATTGCCCAAAACTCGGCGGGCGTCATTTTCTCGTAAAAGCCGCCGATCCAGCCGATCAAGGTGTTCGAAACAAACAGACTCATAAAGACCAGCCCCATCAGGGTGGCGTTCACTTTGGCCGGCGCCGCTTGCGAAACCAGTGCGAGAAGCGTGGGCCAGTAGTAGAGGAAGGAAATTCCCAACCCAGCGCTATAGAGAAACGGCACGACCGGATGAACTAACGAGTTGCCCGCAACAAAGATTCCGGCCACCAGGATCAGGTTGCTCGCCGCAGCGATCCACGCGCCCGTGCGGATCTTTGCCAGATCGTCCGCCTCTCGTCGCCGCAATGCCTGACGACGCCAGATCCAGAGTACCAGCGGGACTCCGACGATGCTGAAGATCGAATTGATTGATTGAAACCAGGGGACCGGGATCCGGAAAGTACCAAGGTTTAGCGCGACATGCTGTTGAATCCAGATCGAATTCACGTTGAAGACCTGATAGAAGGCCGTTGACTGAAAAATCGTGATGATGATTACGGCAATGAGCGCATAGACGATGCGCCGCTCGGCGGCGGTGAGTCGAGTGCCCTCGAACTTGCGCCGTTCCACGCGCGCCGGCAGGTAGCGGTATCCATATAGATAAGTGGCAAGACCGAGGAGCATGAAGATCGCGGCGATGCCGAAGCCGTAGTGCCACCCGTAAACCTGAGCGAGCAGACCACAGAGCAAAGGTCCAATGACTGCTCCGATGTTGATTGCAGTCGAGAAGATCACAAAACCGCGAGTCCGCCACGCTTCGTCCTCCGGCGGATAAAGGGCCCCCACTTGCGCCGAAATATTTCCCTTCAGAAAACCCGAGCCGACGACGAGCAAAAGAAGAGCGAGGAGGAACGACTGGTCAAAAGCCATGGCGACATGACCGGCACTCATCGAGAGGGCGCCGATCACGACGGCGTTGCGCTGTCCGATCCAACGATCGGCGATCATGCCGCCGAGGAGCGGCGTGAAGTAAACGAAACCGGAGTAGAGCCCAAAAATTTGCGACGCCAGCGCCTGCGTTGAGAGCGGGCCGACGATCGATTCTACCGCCGCGCGGAATCCAGGAAATCCGGCGATGTGTTCGACATGTCCCGGCAGCAGCAACTGATTGACCATGAAAAGGACGACCAGCGCCGTCATTCCATAATAGGAAAAGCGTTCCCATGCTTCGGTGAAAGCGAGATACAAAAGACCCTTGGGATGACCCAGGAATGTCGCGCCGCGAGCGCGCGTCGAAGTTGCTGCGCCCGCGGTCATCGTGTCGTGTTGGCCTTTCATTTGCGCGGAGACAGATTTTCAACCACCAATGGACACGAATAAACACGAATCTGTGGTCTCTTCCTTAGTGCCCATTGGGGAAGAGAAATGGGGTCGTATCATTCAGCGACGGAGCCGCTGATAGCTAGGAGCTGGGAGAAAGCGGCGAAAACTGAAAAGCTGAAACGCGGAAATCAGAGTCAGCGGGTGACGAAGAGGTAGGCGAGTCCGATCGTGACCAAGTCTTCCAGTAAGGCGATGAAAGTATCTTTGATGTTCAGCGCGGCGACCAATTTTCTCCGGACTTCGTAACCGGCAAATGCTCCAATTAGTCCGCCGACCGCGCCAAGAATCGCCCCAAGGATTAGCGATTGATTGCTTGCCGCGCAAACACAGGCGCCGCAAAGACCGCCCGTGAGAATCCGAGCCCCGAGTGGCATCGGCGCTGTTCGTTTCGTTGTTGAAGGTCGCAGATCGCCGATTAACTCGACGGCCGCCAGGAGCGAAAAGATCACAACGGTGATGATCGATCCCATAAAGGCGAGCGGGGAATTGTTGAGATTCAGCCAACTAAGATTAGCGGCCCATGCCACTGCAGCCGGCGTTACTAATGCGCGCAAGCCTGCCGCGAAACCGATACCCAACGCAAACGCGAAGATGTAGTTCATTGAGAATCGATCTTGTAACAGATCGAACACAGACGACGAAACCGAAAAACGTGAAAAGAGATGCGGGGCGTCGCATCCAAAGGACGTTTTGAAAAACTGAAATGCCGAAAGCTGATCCTCCTTCGCGCAAGGCTTCCATCTTCGCTGAAGCTACGGCGTGACAGGACGGCGCGACAAGAACGCTGAAATCGACTAGTAGTGCGCGCCGACGTACGCCCACATCTGGTGATGCCAGTACGGCCATTCGTGTCCGCCCTCCGCGCCCCAGTCGTCCAGATGATGAGCAATGCCGCGATTCCTTAGGATCTCGGACATTCGATAGGTCGGCCCGCTGTTCTCCCATGGACCACAGCCGGTCACGAGCCGGATGTCGCAACTCGCATACTGATCGAGAAACCAGGGATCACTCTGGTTAGCGATATAGTCGACCGGGTTATTGAAGTAAAAGTTGTCGTCGTACATCCCGTCCATGGAGTCGCGCATGTCGTAGATGCCCGAAAGCGCATAGCAGCGTTTCACGTGGTCGGGATGCTTGAAGAGAGTGTTGGCCGCGTGATAGGCACCGAGCGATGCGCCCAGCGTGGCAATCCCGATGCCCGGCGTCTGGCACTGGGAGTCAATGAATGGGAAAACTTCGTTCGCCACATAGGCGTCGTATTGTGCCTGCATCCAGCTGCGATGGAAGGGGTGCGCTCCGTTGTTGGAGAACGAATCGCTCTGCACGCCGTTGATGCAGAAGATTCGGATTCGCCCCTGCTCGAGGTAGGGGCTGAGGGTGCCGATCATGCCCTGACCTTCCTGCTCCCACTCGTCGCCAGCACTCGTCGGGAAGGCGAGGATGGGCGCGCCGTAATTGCCGTAAATGGCGACGCCCATGTCCCGATTGAGACGGTGCGAGTACCAACGCTGATGGTCACGATGCATGGCTGGGAAGGATAGCGGGTGGGCGGCCGGGCTCAAGTGCAGTTCCACGAGCACGAGAGATTTCGGCGGCGCGTCGGTGCTCGAAGCGACGATGTGAAGAAAAACGGCCGAACGTCTTCACGTTCGGCCGCTGTTAATTCAACTTATCGTCGGCAGAAAATGCGCAGGCATTTTACCGCCGAATTACAGGTTACGACTTGTCGTAAGCTAAGGTGCTCGTGACCTTCACGCCCTTGGCGTTCGTCATCGTGCTGGTAACCGTTCGGCTCTTTCGATCGGCGGCCACGACGATCGTGCCGTCACCAACAGTCTTGCCATCCTTCTTAGTCACCATCTCGATGGTGTTTTCATCACTCTTCTTGAATGAGCGTTGATCGGCCTGCGGATCGCCGGTAATCGCATAGAATTTGCCGTCGAGCTTTCCGCTCCACTCGCTGTGAGTTTTCTTACCGTCAGCGTCAGTTCCATCGACCGTGCATTTCTGCTGGCCGCCAACTTTCTCCCACACCACGAGCGTGGTTTTACCGGCCCCGTCGCCGAAGGTGGATTTGCTTTCGTTCAGTTTCCACGTGCCCAACGTTGGGTTGTTCGCGAAACACATTGCGGCTGCCGCGACTGAAAGCAGCACGCCCAAACCAATTGCTTTTGTTTTCATTATTTTTTCTTTTCTATCTAAGTACGGGGGAAAACCCCGTGTGTTTTGAGTGGACCATGCCCAATGTTTAGACCGCGACGAACAACGGTCGTTGCTATTGCCGCCGAACCGGTTGAGAAACCGGATGCTCGCTTGCTGGGCGTTAGACCCCGATAGTCCACGCTACCGGTAAGTCAATCGGTTTCACCGAACTATCTGATATCGCGGTGCGATTTTAGATATAAAGGAACTGGACGGGTGGTCGCGTCTAAACGTTTAACATGGGGCGCATTCACTCCTTCGCGCGATCGCACTCTGGCGCTCGCAAGACGTATTTCTGAATTTTGCCGGTCGCAGTCTTGGGAAGAGTTCTTTGATGAAGCTGACGCTGTGCGGCGCCTTGTCGGCTTGTCTGACCATAGCGGTCTCAGCTTAATTGTGCGTTGACGATTTAGCTGAAGCGAGTGCCCAGTGACGGGTGCCAGGTGACGAGTGACGAGCGGATTCCAGAGGTCAGAAGTCAGAGGTCAGCACTCAATGAGTTAACTGACAGTCCGGCCATGTGGGTGAGTCGGGTGCGTTGAGGGAACTCATCGGTGCGGGCACAGGCACGGTTGGATCAAGCACGCCGATGCGCTTGTTAACCCAGTGCGTTTGGTAGGCCCAGGCGGGCAGCGGCGCGGCCTTCGTCGTGCACGACCAGTTGTTGAAGTGGAGGTTTACCAGATAAAAGTGCCGCCTCAATTTCCGTAACACCTCGACAATTTTCGGGTCGTCGTATCCGTGCATCTCCATCGAGATTTGTGGAATCGACGCCAGCAGTTCGTCAGACGTCGCGAGGAGCGCATCCCATTCTGCGCCCTCGATATCCATCTTGATGATCACGCGCCGGCCCGACTCGGGCGGATCGCCGTTTTTCCGCATCTGGTTTTCGAGCGTGTCGAAGAAGCGCGATGCCCGCTCGCCGGTCCGGTCGCCGATGCATTCGTTGTGGAATATCAGCGTGCCGCCATTGCAGGTCGGCCGCGCCGGATCAAAACAGTCGTACTCATGGACCGGAACGTGATACCGGCGCGACACCTCGCATCCCCAGTCATCGTTACTGCCAACGCCGTAGGAATAGGCCGCATCGATCGGCTCGATCAGGTTCTCGCACATCAGGTATCCGCCATCATTCGCGCTGCCGAAGCGTTCCAGCGTGCAGTTTTTCAATGTGACCGGCTGAAGCTCGGCCAGAATTGCTTCCCGCAATCTGCGCCCGCGCGCTTCGCGCACGAGATCAGCAACGATCAGAGCGCCGAGCGCGAGAGCGATAATGACAAATAAGAGGCGAATTGAGCGATGTTTCACCAGTGAAGCGGACTCAAGAGATCGAAAGGGGGCAGGCTGCCTTCGGCCAAAGCTCTTCGCCAAGTTTCTCACTGTCCGTCAATTCAATGCAACCTAATATTTAAACAATTACGCGACATGACGAGTGACCCGCCGCGGCGGGCAGGCTATGTGACCAGTGATGAGTCGGGAGCTGAGAGCTGATTGTTGAGAGTTGAGGGATGAACCTTTCTCGAAAATCTGGCAGCGCGATCATTACACTGACGCCGGGTGAAGCGTCTGATCGGGCGATTGTCACGGCTTACGCATTGTCACTCTCAGAGGAAGTTGATTGTTGATAGTTGAGAGGTTGAGAAAAAGCGGAAAACTGAAAACTGATTCGGAAGTGACGAGTGACATGTGACCGCGTAAAGCTGCGCCAAACCAGCGTTGAGAGGTTGAGAAGTTGAGAGGTTGATGGATGGTGAGTTTTATTGGTCATCCGAAAGCCAAAACAATTCTTCGAGACAAACGCGCATGAATAACAAAATGAAGATCGTTGTTATTGGCGGCACCGGGCTCATTGGAGCAAAGGTGGTGAGCTATCTTCGCCAACGCGGCCATGAGGTAGTGGCAGCGTCACCTTCTACCGGTGTGAATACGATCACGGGTGCGGGATTGGCGGAAGCGTTAGCGGGCGCTCAGGTGGTGGTTGACGTGGCGAACTCGCCCTCCTTCGAAGACAAACCTGCGATGGATTTCTTCGAAACGTCAGGTCGCAATCTTCTTGCCGCGGAAAAGGCCGCCGGCGTGAAACATCACGTGGCGCTGTCGGTCGTCGGCACCGATCGCCTGACTGGAAGTGGGCCCGGTTCCTTGAGTGGTTACTTCCGCGCAAAGATGGCCCAGGAAAATCTGATCGAGGCTTCCGGGATTCCGTTTACGATCGTGCACGCAACGCAGTTTTTCGAATTCGTGAAGAGCATCGCTCAACCGGCGGTCGGCGGCGCAACGATTCGGTTATCGTCAGTCCTAATGCAGCCAATCGCTTCGGATGATGTCGCTACCGCAATCGCAGAAGTAGCCCTTGGGCAACCGGTGAGTGGCATGATCGAAGTGGCTGGGCCTGATCGAATCCGGCAGGATGAACTTGTCCGGCAGTATTTAAGTGCGACGAGCGATACTTGGAAGGTGGTCACCGATGACAATGCGGGCTACTTCGGCATAAAGGTGAACGATCAAAGCCTCGTTCCTGGAAATAATCCCCGGCTCGGTCCGACGCATTACGAGGACTGGCTCAAACGTTCCGCAGCTTAGGGGAAACTCAGCAACGAAATAGGAACAGAAAAGATGGCGAACTTTAATCGCCTTCGCTTTCGCTCAGCAACCGTTCCATCAGACGATCGTGAGGGGGAAACCGGGGTCGTATCTAAAGACTCAAGATTCACAGAACGTTGAGTCGTTTAGCGGTTGAGGAGTTGAGTCGTTGAGCGGAAAACTGAAAAACTGAAGAAGAAGTGACGAGTGGCGAGTGAACAAGAAGTTGAGTCGGTGAGGAGTTGAGTCGTGGGCGCTTGATTGGAGGCTAGATTTTTTCCCAAGCCCGCTCGGCCACAGGGTCCCGGTCTTCGTCGAATTCGATGTGGTCGATGAGGGTTTCGATCGGTTTTCCGGTGAGACCGCTTTCCTGGATGCGCTGGGGGAGAACGTGGCTGCGTTCGTCGCGCCAGCCAAGCTTGGCGATGAAGCGGTTCCAGACGTGGCATTCTTCGTCGGTGCGCGGCGTGCCGTGGGCATGCGCCCACGCCAGCACGGCTTCATCGTTCTCGCCGGCGAGCGCGCGACGCTTGATCTCGGAGTAGGAGACGCCGAGAAAGCGGCAGCAACGTCCATCGAGGGTGAAGAATTGCGCGTCGCCCAGGTAATCGTGGTACCCGGGTGGAAGGTGGCCCGCGGCGCGGAGGCGGATTTTGTCCAGCATCCGCCCGAAATAAATGAGGCGCCCTACTTTATCGTAGCAACTGCGCAGGCCAGGAACATTCGGCATGACCAAACGTCGGTCAGGGCAGGCGCGGTTTCCAGCTTTGAAATTGGTTAGACGGGCAAGGGAAAGAGGAAATCGGGGTCGTATCTCTAGAAGAAGGTTGATAGCTGAGAGTTGAGAGACGGAGGTCAGAAGCCGGAAAGCACGTTGTTTCAGGTGAAAACAATGTCGTCCCCATCACTTGGCCACATGCGATCACGACTTCCGAATTTCTTCGACCTGGAGTTGAGCAAATCCGTCGCGAGCCGTTTCCTTGCCTCTGATAGTAACGGTCTTGGCCGCGTAGTCAGCCAACTGCGCGTTCACGGACTCTCCGGGTTGGGCGGTCAGCAAATAAACCTTTCCATCTTGAGCCTTGATTCCAACGGGACCACCGTTTCTGATGCACACTCTCGCGCACTCGGCGTGATCGGGACCGCTCAAGTGGTAGGCGATGTAGCAAGTCATATCGAGCACTTCGCCAGTCACCAGAATTTCCTGCGCGCCCGCGACAGAACGGTGGGGGCGCTCCGACCATTTCATCAGCAGCGCCGTGACACTAGCCGAGATGAGGATGGCGGCAGCGAGCTGACCAATGCGCGACCAATCGCGCGGAAACGGAATCGGTCGTCTGCGCACAATTTTCTCAGACAGTCCGAGCGGCGGTTCGATTGCGCGAAGCTTCGACCGAACCGTATCGTAACACTTGGTTTGCTCTCGCAACCATTGGCCAAGCTCGGGATCGGTTTTGGCATAATCCAACGCCGCGCGAAATTGCGGATCCGAGTCGTCGATCGTTCCTCGATAGAGAAGGAGGATTTCTTTGGCTTCGCGCGTATTCATTTGGCCTGCTCAAGCGGCAAATTGGTTTCACTCAACCGGCGCAAAAGCTGAATTTTTGCGCGCGCGATACGCGACTGTACCGTCCCGAGCGGAAGCGCCAGGACATCGGCGATTTCTTTATAGGACAAATCCTCCATATAATAGAGCACAAGCGGCGCACGAAAATCTTCGCCGATTTCGCCCAAAATGCGAAGCAACGTTCGAGAATCGGCTCGCTCCGCGCAGTTCGCCGGTATGTTCGGCAAATCCCCCGTGCTTTCGTCGATTGATTCATCTGAAAAACGATTTCGGCGGCGACAGGTTTTGAGAAACTCGCGGTGCAACGTCGTGAAGAGCCAACTTTTCACGCTCGCCGCCTTCTGGAGCTGGTGACCTTTGTTCGCCCAAATGTAGAAAGTCTCCTGCGTCAGATCAGCCGCATCGGCTTCGCTTCCGGTCAAACTCAAGCCAAACCGATACAGATCGCGATAGTAAAGTCTCACAAGATTTTCAAACTCAAGGTCGGCGGACATTTCGCCGTTATCCCAAAATGGGAGTCCTCAGGTGGCCATTTGTTCCCGCAGCTGACAGAGAAAAAGCCGCGATCCCACTGCTTTTTCGATCAGACCCTAAAGTTTTTTTCAACCGGCGGGAACAATTGTGATTCTCATGCATCTGATCAATGACAACCGTGATATCTGCACAACCCAAAAAAATAAACACAAGAAAGGCAATCGCATGAGCAAATCCTTAGTAATTAGTATTAGCATCGCTCTATCCACGCTATTCAGTGGCGTCTGTTTTGGCCAAAGTGACGCTCCTTATACAGAGGGGCCGGTCTGGTCAATAACAATGGTCAGGACCAAGCCGGGAATGGAGGATGATTACCTTAAAAAGCTGGCCAAGATATACAAAGCCACTAATGACGAAGAGAAGAAGCAAGGCATAATCATGGATTACAAAATCCTCTTTGGTAACGCTTCAAGTCCACACGATTTTGACATTTTAATCATGACTGAATTTAAAAACATGGCTGCGTTCGATGGATTGCGTGAAAAAGAAGATCCAATCGTCAACAAGATATTTGGTAACGCGGATGTGCAGCGTCAGGGCGCAATTGAACGGATGGAGGTTCGGGAAATCCTGGGCGATAAGCTGATGCGTGAGATCACGCTGAAATAACTGAACGCAGCCCAATTCATTCACGGTTAGCCGATGAGCGACTGGCAAATGAATTTGAATCCGACACGATCGATAGTTGCACTGTTGTTACTGTATGCGGGCGGCATGTTCGCCCTCATCGCTGCGCTGGCGAATGAGCCGGCGGCGGAGAAGCCTGCTGCTGGCAAACCGGGGAACGTATTCCGCGATTGCCCAGAATGCCCGGAGATGGTGGTAATCCCCGGTGGTTCGTTCACGATGGGCTCATCGGCGTCGGAAAAAGTGTGGGCAACGCAACACGGCGCTTCAGTCGAAGCGGTTTCCGATGAAGCCCCTCAACGTACTGTCAATGTGCGGGCGTTCGCGATTGGCAAGTACGACGTAACACGCGCCGAGTACGCCGCTTTCGCTCGCGAAGCTTTCTACCCGCTCGGTGATGGATGTGGCAAAGACAGTTTCAAATGGAACAAGCAACCGGATTTGAATTGGAAAAATCCAGGATTCAATCAATTCGACCGCGACCCGGTCGTGTGTGTCAGTTGGAATGATGCGCAGGCTTACGTGTCATGGTTGAACCACAAATTACACAATGACGCTTCAACCTCTGGCAAAGGACCGTACCGATTGCCAAGCGAAGCTGAATGGGAATACGCCGCGCGGGCTGGAACGACTACGAGCTTTTGGTGGGGCGACGACGATGCTGCTGCGGCTGGTCACGCCTGGTTCAAGAACAATTCCGATGGTCATTCGCATCCTGTCGGAGCGAAGGACGCGAACGCGTTCGGACTTTACGATATCGTCGGGAACGTCTGGCAATGGACGGAAGATTGTTACGCCGAGAACTACGCGAAAGCACCGACGAATGGCAGCGCGAGCGAGAGCCCGAATGGTTGCATGCGGGTTGATCGCGGTAGTTGCTGGTTGTTTCGGAGCTGGCTTTTGCGCTCAGCCACGCGGGAAAGAAATCCACCTGATTTTCGCGACGTCATCATGGGATTTCGCGTCGCAGAGACTCTCCCCTGAAATCACAGATCAATTTTATGAAACAGACAGCATTTATCTTCGTATCCGCCTTCATTCTCGTGGCGGCAGTTTTGGCGGAGCACAAATCGAACAGCGCGCAGGCTGTCGATCTTAAGGCAACCGACGGCACGATTTTAAAAGGAACTTACTTCGCCGCGGCAAAGCCGGGCCCTGGCGTGTTGTTGTTTCATCAAAGCAACCGCATGCGCAAATCGTGGGATGATGTGGCCGCGCGGTTGGCGACGGCTGGCATCAATACCCTTACTGTCGACAGCCGGGGATTTGGTGATAGCGGCGGCACACCTGACTACAAGGTGCCGGACGCGGAGTGGGCAAAGGTACGCAACCTCTATAAGGCCGATCTTGACACTGCATTTCAATATTTAATTTCGCAGCCAGGCGTTACTCGCGATTCTATCGGCATAGGGGGAGCTGGGGTAATCGGCGTTGAGAATTCTGTTGAAAACGCGCGCCGGCATTCCGCCCAAGTGAAGTCTCTGGTCTTGCTTTCAGGCGAAACCTCTCGGCCAGGTCTCCAATTCCTGCACGACTCGCCCGGACTTCCCGAGCTGTTCGTCGTCTCTGATGATGACGAGTATTCGCCCATCGAAGAGGCAATGCAGCTGCTTTACGCCAGCGCCTCCAGCCCGAGTAAGAAACTCGTGCATTACGTAGAGCCAGAAGAAGCACCCTGGCTTTGGTATGAGCCATTCGATATCGGCAAAGTCCCCGCCCACGGTGGCCATGGAACCGACATGTTCAAGCCCCATCCCGAGCTTCCCGGCATCATCGTGCATTGGTTCGTTACCACACTGCTCAAGACTCCCGGCCACGCGCCGGCGGACGCGGTAGCAGCCGCGCCAATCCTCGAGCAGGTCGAGTTCGAAAACGGAGTGCCGCAGATAACGCAGCAGCTCCTGGAAGCGCGCAAACGCGATCCAGGGGTTCAGCTGTGGCCTGAAATCAGCATGACTACCATTGGCGAGGGCTTCATGCGCGATGGCGATCCGAAGTCTGCAATCGCGGTGTTAAAGCTGAACCTTCTCGCCTACTCCGATTCGGCTGACGTCTACGAGAACCTCGCCGAAGCATACTTGAAGGACGGGCAAAAAGATTTGGCGCGGGAGCATGCCGAAAAAGCGTTGGCTCTTCTTGATTCTCATAGGTTGCCGGCGTCGTCGTGGACAGATACAGAGCAGTACCGCGGAGAGATTCGTCGCGGCGCGGAAAAAGTTCTCAAGCAGCTGAAACCACGGCGAGCAGGCTAAGTGACCCGCCATTGCGGAGAAGGATTAAATCGAGCGGATTATATTATCGTCTGATTCCGCCTAACGGCTTCAATGGCTTCGTCGTAGCGGCATCCGATTTTACCCGAGATCGGCCCTTACGAGATGCGTTCCCAAGTCAAAATGTACTTCAATGATTCGCCACCGGATACGATCGGAGGGCTGGAGAGCAACAGGCGAGAGCCCTCGAACTTGAACTGACGGACCTGATCGTTGCCGATCCAATTCGGGTACGATGCACCCCCAACGTGATGGGTTACAGTTTTGCTCGCCGGATCAATCGTGTAGGTGCCGAAATAGGAAGTGTGACCGTCGAATGCCGCTCGGACTTCCGCATCTGTGCCGCGACCGGGATCGTTTGCGGCGAAGAGCCGACGGTCATTCCTCATGACATGGGCGGACATGTTGCCGCCGGCGTCATAAAACAACTGGCCGAACACCTCTTTTCCTAATGGAAACTGAAGCTGACCGTTCGAATCGCGCGCTTCAAATGATACCAGTCGCCACGTTCCCAGCAGGCTTGGAGTGGGATGTGACTGAGCCATGTTTGGAGACGCGATCATCGCACCCGCTGCGACATAACAAAAGCTGATTTCAATTCGCGACGAATAGTTCAGCGGAGGTTGAATTGACTTAGCGATCTGGCGATGAAAATTGAATGACGATTTTGAAGGACGCGAACGTAATAAGGGTCGTGTCTAAACTCCGAAAGCTTTCGCCCGCCACGGCGGGCAGGCTGAGCAGGCCATTTAACATTCGCTTCGTGAAACGCTGCCGCCTTTGCGCAAGGCTACAGCGTGGCAAGCCAGTGACGACATCAGATGTCAGAAGTCAGATGTCACAAGTCATTAAGAACCGTTCTTCAAGGCGTCGTCGCCGGAATTTCCTCAAACTCGCCGTGTTTGCGATTTTTCCGGACACGGTCCCACGGAAAACATTTGCCGTTCATGGCAATGTAAACTCCGGGAGGAAGCGCCTGCACGAACGAGAGCGCGCTGCCCAGATTGAAGAGGCCGTCGGAACTGCCGAAGGCGTAGGGGATCATCGCTCCAGTTAGCACGACTGTTTTCCCGGTGACAGTGCCAGCTACTGCAGCCGCGGTTTCCGTCATTGTGTCGGTGCCGTGAGTGATCACGATGCGACTCTCGGCCGATTGCAGGCAGTTTTGCACGATGAGAGCTCGATCCGTGTCGGTCATCTCCAGGCTATCGGTCATCATGACGGTGCGAACGGCAACTTCCACCTGCGACCTTCCTAACCGGAGCATCTCGGCGATGTGAGTATCCTTGAAATAGAGCTGGCCGGTCCGTTCGTTGTATTCCTTATCGAACGTACCGCCGGTAACGAGGATTCGAATGGCCATGGAAATGTTTGCGCGAAACGAGTGCATGTTAGCGTTCGGGTGGGCTTATCGCAATCGCGCGCAAGTGTTCATCCCGAAACGTAACTGATATCGCGCGACGGAATGGGAAGAGAAGCGGCCAGATCTAAATATTTAATATTTGCGCTGTCGCGGACGTGATCCGTGAATCGTTCCGCCTTCGCCGACCAGCCTTCGCGTAAAGCTACGGCGTGTCGAGAGGCTACGGCGCGACAAGTGAAACCTTACAGCAGAAGCGGGTGAAAACATGGACTCGCTGCGGAGCGATCGCAGGCCGTTGCGCTCTCAAAACATATTTTTGAATCTTGCCGGTCGCTGTTTTGAGTAGCTCTTTGACGAAGGTCACACTGTGCGGCGCTTTGAAGTACGCGAGTTCACGCGCGCAAACTCGCGTAGCTCGCGTTCATCGGCGCGCGCGCCTTCCTTCAGAACAAAAGGGGCGTGCGGCGCCTCGCCCCATTATTCACGAATTCGATTTTCGCTCGATTCAGATTGCTACCTGAGCGGGCGCTCGCAGCCTGCGCGAAGCGTGCTTAGACTGGAGCGATGCGCACGGCTTGGAAAAAGATTCGCTACCGTCTGGAGTGGCTGGCGCTCAAATCCGCCACGAAATTCCTTCCGCTTTTGTCGCGCAAAGCTTGTTATCGGCTGGCCCTTTTGCTCGGCTCGCTCGGCGCCATGCTCGATCGTCGGGGCCGGTGCGTTGCGCTGAGTAATCTGCGCGTGGCCTTTGGCGATGAGATTTCAAGCGAGCGCCGCGCGCAGATAGTGCGTGAATCCTATCAGCATTTTGCCCGCACCATGCTCGATTTTTTTTGGAGCCCGCGCCTAACGAGTCAAAATTTCTCGCGTTACGTTGAGTTCGAGAATCGCGAGAGATGGGATGAGGAAGACACGCGCCCGGGCAAGCCAGTCGTTGTCGGTTGCTATCATTACAGCAACTTCGAATGGCTCAGCATTGTCTCGGCCTTCGCCGGTCTCGAAGGCGTCGTCATCGCGCAGCAATTCAAGAATCCACTGCTCGATCCGATCTTCCTGGAGTTGCGCCAGAGAAGCGGCCATCGCGTGGCACCGCGCGAAGGCGCCCTCAAGCATCTGTACAGGGCCCTGCGCCGCGGCGAACGCTTCGCCTTGCTCGTCGATCTGACAATTTCGGCGAAACTTCCGACCGTGGCGATTAAGTGCTTCGGGCTTGAACGCTGCGTCACCTTTGCTCACGTTTGGCTGCACCAGCGCACGGGCGCGCCACTCATCAACGTCCATTGCGAGCCGCTGCCTGGCGGGCGTTACCGCGTGGTTTTTCATCCCCCTATTGAATTTCCCGCCGGCGCTTCGCTCCAGGAAATGGCGCAAGCTTGCTGGGACCAGTTCGAGCCGGTTGTCCGGAAAAATCCCGCCCCCTGGCTCTGGATGTACAAGCATTGGCGTTACCGCCCGCTGGCGGCGAATCTGGCAGCGTATCCGTTCTACGCGAATATCTCGGAAGATTTCGAGCGCCGTCTCGATGAAGGCGCGCGCAAACTTCCGCCGATGACTTCGAAAGTGAAGCTGCCGATGGTTGCGCCCGCATAATGCAAGGCAAAAGCCCGCTTCCGCATGGTGCGGGTCACCGGCGCAAAAGCGGCGGCGTCAGATCTCAACTCCGAAAGCTTTCGCCCGCCACGGCGGGCAGGCTGAGCAGGCTATTTGACATTCGTCCCCGAAAAGCTGAATGGAGCGAATGGGGTGAGCGACATAGAAGGTAAAGTGACGAGGGTAGGAGCGAGTGAGCGCGGGCAGCGAGCGAGTTTCAAATGCTGAAAGCTGAAATTCTGAGAAGTTGAAACCGGAACTCAGGAAGAGGGAGCGACGTCAGACTCGCCGGCGCGGCGAAGTAGGACGACGCCAAACAGAAACGGGATAATGAATGGGACCGCTGGTATCCCGACAATGAAGCCAGGACTAGTGTACCATGGCGTGGAGAGCGCGCGCGGATCGGGGAAGTGCAGACCCCGGATTACGAGCAACAACAGCGCGACCAGATTAACGATCGTGAATGCGCGCGCGGCGCCGCGCCCAATCCATTGAGCTCGGCCGAGAGAAACCGCAAACGCAGCGGTCGCAATATAAGTCAGCGCGCCGGCCAGAAACAGGATCATATCGATCACCGCATTCAGATCGTGAAATGCTGGCGGTGTTTCGCCACCGTGTAATCTGACGGTCGATATTCCGAACCCGAAGGCGTCGAAGATCAGGTAGAGCGGACCCGCGAGCAGGATTGCTGCGAAGCCAACATTCGGACGAAACTTTTCATCCGCTTCGGCGAGCGCTTCTCTGAGCACCACGAATCCGACGACGATCACGATCGCCATGGCGGTGAGAACCAGATATCGCATCTGGTTCTCGGCCGATGTTGCCTGCCACGGTGGGCCAAGGCCGACCCAGAGAAGAGCCAACAGAGCAAATGGCGTGATCAGAAAAATTCCGGCCAGCGCGAGCAACCGCGGCTCGCGAGCGTCGTTCGTGATCGCGCGGGCGCCGAGAGTCCATGCCGCCCAGACCATCGACGCGAACTGGATCACTCCGGTCACCTGATACGCAGGCGACACACGCAACGGGCGGATAGCACTGATGACGATTGCCACAATGAAAATGGCAATGAGGAACCAGTAACTGAAACGACGAGTCACCGAGTGACGGTCTATCGATTTGCTGAGCGAAAGGCAACGGATAAAGCACGCTAACATATGAAGCAGTGACCCGCCTTCGCCAAGGCTTCGGCGTGGCAAGGAGTTGAGAGGCTGAATTCAGGCAAACGCCGAACCGATCCGCGATGTTTTGCGCAAGCTCGTCTGATACGCCCGCATTCGCGCTTCGCCGTAAACGGAAGGGGCAGAACTTACTATCGACACTTCGCCGCGCTGAGAACGCGGGCGACGGAAATCCCGACGCTCAGCAATGCGGAAAGCGCCCGCGGCAAGTGAAGCGCTCGGACAAACGAGCTTTGCGAAAATTGGAGTCGTTAGGCCAGAAACAAATGCGCTTGTCGTTGCCCGCGATCGCGATGATGCGGCCATCGCCCAGCACTTCGGTGACACGAAGATAATCGATGATGCTGTAATAGTAATATTCGCCGCGGGTTGCCGGGCGAATATCGCGTGCGGCCGCAGTCGGGCTAGTCGACGCCACTTCCTGCCGGTAAATAACAGCTGCGCCAATACTAAAGGCCGGCGTGGTAGGAAAACGAAGCGAGTGCGAGGCTTCAGAGATTAAGGCGGCGGCCGCCGGCAGCAAAACAAGAAGCGCGAAAAGAGACAGAACAAACATGGCGATTTTCGAGCAAACAGCGTGCCTCGCGCGCAGAGCGGCAAGATTGAGGGTTGAGTGCAAACCGGAAACGCCGAGGTTCAGAGCACAGAGATTAAGCGAAGCCGCGCGGGAAGTTGATTGTTGAAAGTTGAGAGCGTAAAGCTCCGTTGGAGCCACGCTCCTTTACGGAGTTGAGAAGAAAATATGGAAATTAAAAGGAAAGGATCGCAGGCTTCGAACGAGGGACGGGCGGATTGGTTTACGGGTACCGTTCGAATTGAC
>DATMPQ010000167.1:0-27535 GCA_035567015.1 Chthoniobacterales bacterium
GTTGTCCGCGCCAGCACGTCCATCTTTCGAGGGGAAGAACAACAAGTACTGGGCGCATTGATGGTGCTGACCGACCTAACGCCCCTCAAGCGGCTGGAATTGCTCGTTCGCCGCAGTGATCGTCTGGCCAGCCTCGGCACACTTTCTGCCGGGATGGCGCACGAGATCAAAAATCCGCTCGTCTCGATCAAGACTTTCGCGCAACTGCTGCCGCAGCGGTATCAGGATTCCGACTTTCGCGAAGCGTTTTCGAAACTGATCGGGCACGAAATCGAGCGGATTGACTCGCTTGTCAATCAGTTACTCCGCTTCGCGCGGCCGGCTAAGCCGGACCTCAATCTGATACATGTGCACGAGGTTTTGGAGAAATCGCTCCAGCTCATCGGGCATCGACTGTATGACCAAGACATCAAATTAGCTCGTTTTTTGGAAGCGAATGTGGATACAATCAGCGCCGATGCGGATCAACTCGAACAGGTTTTCCTCAATTTCTTCATTAATGCGATGGACGCAATGAAGCATGGCGGCGAACTCACCGTGAGCACACAAACCCGCGCCGGCGAAGAATGGGTGGCCCCGATTGCCCACGGCAACGGTGAAGCGCGCGAAGTTCTTCGCATCACCATTCGCGATACCGGTGAAGGAATCGAATCCGAACACATTCAGCATTTGTTCGATCCATTTTTCACCACAAAAGATTACGGCACTGGACTGGGATTGTCGGTCGTCCATGCAATTATTCAGGAGCACGGCGGCCAAATCGAAGTGGAGAGCGAACTTGGGAAGGGCACGGCGTTCCACATCTTGCTCCCGCTGGCCCTGTTTGCCAGCGAGGTGGCGGCAGCATGATTCCTCTGCCGGTCTGCATCTTATATACGCAGGACTCCGATCTGGTTCGACGCATGAAAGCATTCCTGCGCACCATGGCCCAGGTGCGGCATGTGGCCGAGGTGGACCGGCTCGATGCCGTCCTGCAACAAACCGGACCGGCGGTACTTATCATGGACCTGCGCGCCAAGGACTGCCGCGATCTCATCGATCAAGTGCAAAAAGAATGGCCGGAGATTTTGATCATTGCTCTCGGCATTGTGAAGTCGGATCCGCTGCGAGAGGCGGAGCAATTTGGGATTTACGCGGCGGAAGATTTAGAGCTCGACCGGCATCATTTCCAGGCGTTGGTCGGTCGCGCGTTCGATTACTTAAAAATTCTGCAAGAGAACCGAGACCTCCGCGAAACATCGACGAGCGTCTCGTTGGAGCCGACGCCCACAGCCGGCGCGGTTCCCGCCGCGGCGGGCAGCGGGCCCTCGTTGCGATTGGTGCGTTTCCCGCGCGTGTTCCGCCAGTTTGACAATGTCGATGCACTTCTCGCCACTGTGGTGGAAAGCGTCGCGGATGCCGCCGGCGTGACGCGCGTTGGAATTTTTTCGAAAATTCGTCAAGGGGATCGTTATCAGCTCCGTGCCGGCTTGCGCTGTTTGCCGGAAACGCACGAGATGGAATTCGGCGAGCGCGACGCGCTGGTGCGCTGGTTCGAATTGCACGCGCATTTGATCTCCCGCGCCAATCTCGCCCAAACGCCTGATCAAGCAGAGCGATCGCTGCTTCGCCGCGCGCTTGACACGTTCGGCGCGGAAGTGATCGTGCCACTTTATGCGCGCGGGCGCATCATCGGCTGGCTCTTTTTCGGTCATCGACTGACCGGCCAGCGATTCGACTATTCAGATCTCGAGGGATTGATGATCCTGGCCGAGCACGTTTCGACCGTCCTCGAGAACGCGCTTCTTTACGATGAAATCAAGTTGCAGAAAACCCTGGGCGAAACGCTGCTCAAATCGATTCCGCCGGGCATCGTGGCGACAGATAAGGATGCGATCATTCGATGGTTCAACCCGACCGCCGAACAGATTCTTGGGCTCTCGAGCAAGGATGTTTTGCACAAACCGGCTGAATCCGCCGGCAGCAGACTCGCGGCATTTCTTCGCGAAACACTCGAATCAAAAAGCGCCCTCCCGGCGCAGCGATGGATCGACAACAACACGCGGCGATCGCTCTCGGTCGAAACGCGACGGCTTGGCGATCAACACACGCCGCTTGGCGCCGTCGCCGTCGTCCACGATTTGACGGCCGAGGAGACCTTGCGTGAGAAACAAGCCCTGGTCGATCGAGCCGCCTTCTGGACCGATCTCGCCGCCAGCATGTCCCACGAAATCCGCAACCCTTTGGTCGCGATCAAAACTTTCGCGCAACTTCTTCCCGAGCGATTCGACGACGCTGATTTCCGCAAAGATTTCAACCATATTGTGGTCAAGGAAATCGATCGCCTTGATAAGATCATCACGCAGATCAACAACTTTGCGCATCCCCCTGAACTCGTCTTCAAACCGATCGACGTCCGTGCGCCGGTAAAGAAGGGCATCGAGATCGCGCGTACTCGATTGGGCGCCAATGGCGACTTGACGGTGGAAACGTCGCTGCCCGATGATTTGCCGAAGGTGCTAGGGGACGAGACGGCTCTGGCCGAGGCCTTCGCTCATCTCGTCGTCAACGCTGCCGAGGCGCTTTCCGGACGCAGCAAGCCGCGCATCACCCTGAGCGCAAAGCCAATTCGCGAAGGCAAGCACGCCAGCGGCGTTTTGGTCACCGTGCGCGACAACGGCAAAGGCATTGCGCCTAACTTGAAGGGGAAAGTTTTCTCCCCTTTTTGTACGAGCAAGCCGCGGGGAATGGGACTTGGACTTCCCATCGTCAAGCGCACTGTCTTCGATCACGACGGCCGGGTCGATATCGATTCCTCATCGCACGGCACGCTTGTCAGCGTGATCTTGCCAGCAAGGCCAAACGGCCATTGAAGAAATTTCGAATCCCAAATTTCGGATTTCGAAACTCGGATTTCGGATTTAACTTAAGTCATGATCGTAACCACCGCTGAACTTTACAAAGTCGCCTACGGCAAATTTGCGGTCGGCGCCTATAACATCAACAACATGGAACAATGCCTGGGCCTGTTCCGTGGGAATGTCCAGAGTCGTGCGCCGTTCATTATTCAGCTTTCGAAAGGCGCCCGGAAATATGCTGACAAACGCATGCTCGAGTCGATCATTCGCACGGCCGACGGAATGTTTCCGGAAGCTATTTTCGCTGTTCATCTCGATCATGGCGATGAAGAGACGTGCTATGATTGCATCGCGTCGGGTTTTTACAGCTCGGTCATGATCGATGCGAGCCAAGAGCCGTTCGAAAAAAACGTCGCGATCACGAAGCGAGTTGTCGATAAAGCGCACGCCAAGGGGATCAGCGTGGAAGCTGAACTCGGCAGGCTGGGCGGCGTCGAAGAAGACATCAAAGTGGACGAAGGCCACGCTTGCCTGACGAATCCGGATGAAGCGGTGGAATTTATTAAACAAACAAAATGCGATTCGCTTGCCGCGGCTATTGGCACCAGCCACGGCGCTTACAAATTCAAAGGACAACAATCATTGCACTTCGAAGTAATCGAAGGGATTCGCGAGAAGGTGAAAAAAGCAGGCTTGCCGCCGACCCCCATCGTCATGCACGGTTCGTCGAGCGTGCCGAAATCGGAAGTCGAGCGGATCAACGCCGCGGGTGGAAAACTCGATCCCTCTGCGCGCGGCGTGGACGAGGAGGAATATCTGCCCGCCGCGAAACTCGGCGTCACCAAAGTGAACATCGACACCGATGGACGCCTCGTCTGGACGCGCGTCCATCGCGAGTTCTTCCGCGATCAGCCGGAGCAATTCGATTTTCGCCCGCCGGGAAAAATCTTCGTCGAGGAATATGCAAACTTTATTGCGCACAAAAACGAGAAGCTGGGCTCGGCCGGGAAACTCGACGAAATTCGCACCAGCTTAAAAAAAGTAGCGTAAGCCTCCGACTTGCAATTTCTTTGTCTGGGGCCGCGAATGCGCCCCAGACTTCGCGATTGACTTCGTTCAACGCGCCGGATTGCTTTTAACCCGTGACTTTCACTCTCCGCGAGCTAGCGAAGATGTCGGGCGGCGAATTACACGGCGATCCCGACCAAGAAATTTCGGGCGCAGCCTCCCTGGCGGAGGCCACCGCAGACGAGATCGCATTTTATTCCGACCCGAGATATGGCTCGCTTCTGCGAAAAACGCACGCGGCCGCGGTTTTCGTTCCGCTCAATTTTTCCGATACGATTTCTGTGGCTCAAATTCGCGTCGCAAATCCGCCGAAAGCTTTCGAGCAAGTCGTACTGAAATTTGCGCCGAACCCGATCTCTTTCGCGGCCGGCGTTCATTCAAGCGCGATTGTCGATCCAAGTGTAAAGCTTGGAAACCGCGTTTCAATTCAACCGCACGCAGTCATCGAGGCGGCCGTAAGCATCGGCGATGACACAGTTGTCGGCGCTGGGTCTTACGTCGGTCACGAAAGTGTTATTGGAGCTTCGTGTCTAATTTATCCGAACGCGACGATTCGTGAGCGAACGCGAATCGGTGCACGTGTAATCATCCACAGCGGCGCCGTGATCGGAGCGGACGGTTTCGGGTTCGAGTTCGTGGAGAACCGCCATGAAAAAATCCCTCAGCTCGGGATTGTCCAGATCGATGACGATGTCGAGATCGGTGCGAACACGACTATCGATCGCGCTCGCTTCGGACGAACCTGGATTCAGGAAGGAGTCAAGATCGACAATCTCGTTCAGGTCGCGCACAACGTTGTGATCGGCAGGCATTCGATCATTGCTGCGCAAACAGGGATCTCGGGGAGTACTCGAGTCGGAGAGCATGTAACAATAGCCGGCCAGGTTGGTATCGTCGGTCACGTAACGATCGGCGACGGAACAGTTCTCGCAGCGCAAAGCGGGATCTCGAAAGACATTCCCGGCGGCGTTTGGTTTGGCTCTCCGGCGGTGCCGCTGCCCGAAGCCAAACGACAAGTCGCGTGGGTGCATCGGCTTGGAAAACTCTTTGATCGGGTAAAAGCGATAGAAAAGAAGCTCGGGCTTTAATTTTGGAGCGCGTGGACATGTCCGCGCTTTGGAACACGGTCCTCGCCACCGCGCGATCATCCCGTAAAGAGCGGCGAGGCATTGCCGCAGTCCAATGTTATCCTGGCTTGGAGCTACGAAGTTGGAACAGCGGCCGCGCGGCGGTTGGCAAGCTTAGTGCTAACGCTCAGTATGGATATTATAAGGCATGAAACTGCTGACCCGTGATTCCTCCCAGTTTCTCATTATCGATGATGATCCTGCCCTCACCCGATTTCTCGTCACCTATCTTCGGCAAAAAGGTCATACGTGCCAGGCGCTTACGGAAGGATTCCAGACCGCCACATGGCTCGCCCATCATGACTGCGAAGTGGTAATTGTCGATCTAAGGATGCCCAAAGTAGATGGGATTTCGCTCATCGCCTTCATCCGCGAAATTAACCCGAGGATTCCGATCATTGTCTTTACGGGGATTGGTTACGATGAGGAACAAATGCATGCGGCCTTACGAGCCGGGGCGAATGGTTATGTAAGCAAGAATCTTCCGGTCGAACAGCTTTACTGCGTGCTTTCGCGCGTACTGTCGACCTGCCAGCAGCGTGCTCGTGGCGAAACATTAAACCGCAGGCAATCGGCGCTGCTCGGCACTGCTTGAGCCGTTTACTCGTAACTGTCGCTTGGCGCGCGTGCGGGCTTCTTGCATAAGTCCACGCAGCATGTCTGGGGAAATACATTCGGCGCCGCAAGCGTTCGCAGTCTGTTGCTCCAGGTAGTCGGACGTGGCCACCATCAACTCAAATCGCTGCCCATATTTGCTCGCAAGCCGCTCAACAATCGAATCCGCTGTTTGCCCCTCTCGGGAATAAAAAATCTGAAGGTCGTGCGGATCCGAGGTCGCGCCCACATTCGCACCTTTGCCATCAAAGACCACCACCACGCGCATTCCAGTCCAATCTTGATAATCACGCAACCGCTTGATTAATGCTTCACGCGCGAGCGACGAACGGCGTTCCTGGAGTTTGCGCAACTCGGGCCACGCGAAAATGACGCTGTGTCCATCGACAATCAAGTAACGTGCGGGCTCCGGCATCAGTGAGATCTTCGTGCTGGTCCCCATATAAATGCCCCGAGGGCACCTCCCCTACTCCGGCGCGGCGGCCGCTTCCCTCTTCGCTTTGGGCTTGCGCGCCTCTCGACGCGCCGCTTTAAGGGAAGTTTTCTTGCGCCGGAGATAGGCTTTTCGCCGTTTCCGCTTGGCACGGACTCGATGTTGCTGTCCCACGAAGCGCTTCTATAGGTTGAAACGCTCAGAGACGCAACGTGAATCCGGCGCGATTCCAAATTGCCCCAACGAATAAAATTCGGAATTGCATTTAGTGAGCTTGCGTTGCCGAAAAAACTTGACCGTGTAGGACACCGACTGACAATCTTCGGGCGGGCCACCTTTAATATTGGCCACCATGCAATGCGGCAATCAATGTTAACGACGGCACCGCTCCTCGCTAATCCATGATCTCCGCCGCCATGCCCAAGACATTGGTCGGAATTTCAGCCTCGATGCTGATCGTCGCGGCGGTTTTAGGCGTCCTTAATAGCGTCAGGGTAAAAGGATTGCATGTTGACCTGGCGAATGCGATCGGCGCTCGCGACGCGGCGGAGCGCGGTCGAATGGCTCAAGCGCAGGAATTCAAGAGTCGGCAAGCAAATGTTGCAGGGACGCGTGTTAAGAGTGCGGAGGCGGAACACAATGCGGAGAAGGCCAAAGCGGACCTCGCGAAAGTGGACGAGGAAAAAGCCGATTTGCAAACCCGGTTAGAGGCAGACCAGGCGGAGATCGCTTCGTTGCAAAAACGCGTAGAGGAAATGGGACACAAACCAACTGAGGCAAATCCCGGCACTCCGCCGATAGCGGAATTGCAGGCGCAGCTCGATGATGCTCGCCGTCAACGCGACAGCGCGGAACGCGAGAAAGTCTTCTTATCCGAAAAAATTCGGAAAGCCCAGGAGCGTTCGACCCAGCTTGAAGAGGAGAAGACGCGGCCCGCCGCCGCTGGAAAAGCTCGATTGCGCGGCACCGTTCTCGCCGTGAATCAAGCTTACAACTTCGTGGTTTTAAATCTTGGCGGCCGGCAAGGCGTCGAACCCAATTCGGAAATGCTCGTGGTGCGTGACGGCACTTTGATTGGAAAAATTCGCATTTCTTCAGTTGAACCAGCGACCGCTATCGGTGACATTGTTACCAGCAGTTTGGCGCGTGGTGTCCAAGTGCAACCTGGAGACATTGTCATTTATGCTGGCACTAATTCCTGAGCTTCGAAAAAAGATTACGTCCGCTCTGTTGCTCGTCACCGCAGCAATGCTCGCCTCTTGTGCGACGCAGAAAGATCCACCCCGTCTAGTCGATGATCCGGACGATCACCACGAGTCAAGCATGCCTTGGAATAAACAGGAAAAATGGGAGACAGGCGGTCAGTTCCAGAACATGACCGATCGGCGCTAAGCGCGACACCGATCAAGCCCGACAATCGACCCAGCCGGACGGCAAGCTGATCAGACCCAGAAACCGGCTGGTATGACCGCGTTCTTCGGCACGATCACGATGCCGTCACGGATGAAATAATTGTCCGCATCAAAATTTGCCGGCTTTCCTTCCGGCGTAATCACAGCCCCGTCGGCAATGCGGGCATTCTTGTCGATGATGGCGCGATCGATCACGCAATTACGGCCGATCCCGATTGGTGGTTGCTGCGACTTTCCTGCTTGTTCGAAATAATCCGCGCCCATCACGATGCTGTTGAGAATGGTCGCGCCGTTCTGAATAATGCTGCGTATCCCGATGACGGAGCGTTCCAGATGCGCATCGGAAATAATGCAGCCGTCGGAAATGATCGCCTGCCGCAGAGTGGCTCCGTTGATTTTGCTCCCGGGCAGAAAGCGCGGATGGGTGTAGATCGGGGCCTCCGGATCGAAGAAGCTGTATTCGGGAACGATATCGGTAAGATCGAGATTCGCTTCGTAAAAAGCGCGGATTGTTCCGATGTCTTCCCAGTAACCTTTAAAAATGTAGGCGCTGACGTGCCGCTGCTGGATCGATTGTGGAATGACATGCTTGCCGAAATCGGCCAGGTCGTTATTCAAGCATTCCACCAGCACGTCGCGGTTGAAGAGGTAAATTCCCATCGACGCCTGGAACAATTCCTCCTCTTCCTTCAAACCGACCGCGGCGAGCAGTTCACGGGTGATTTTCATCTCGTGAAGCACAGCCTCCTCCGTCGGTTTCTCTAAAAAATGCGTGATGCGGCGATCCACGCCGCTCTGCATAATCCCGAACTCGGAAACCCGATCTCGATGTACCGGTTTGGTCGCCAATGTGATATCGGCGCCCGATTGAATGTGTTGGTGCAGCAGCGCACGAAAATCCATCCGGTAAAGCTGATCGCCGCTCAGAATTAGATAATAATCGAACGGGCGCTCAAGGAAGTAGCGCATGTTCTGCCGGACTGCGTCGGCCGTGCCTTGATACCACTGCGAGCCCGCCAGCGTTTGTTGCGCCGCAAGAATATCGACAAAACTGCGCGAGAAATTGTCGAATTTGTAGCTCGCCTGGATATGTCGATGCAGCGACATGCTGTTGAACTGTGTCAGCACGTAAATCGAGCGCAGCCCAGAGTTGAGGCAATTGCTGATCGAGATATCGACGATGCGATATTTTCCACCGAGCGGCACGGCCGGTTTCGCACGGTCCTTGGTTAACGGGAACAAACGCGTGCCCGCGCCGCCGCCCATGACGATAGCGAGCGTTCGCTGCGTCGTGCCGGGTGGAAGCGCCGGTGCCGTCATTGCGGAGGCTGATTGGGCCAAAGATGAATCGCGCCGCGGACGGTTGTGCGTTACCACATCTGCAATAACTCAGCGTCTGCGGTTTCCGGCAACTATTTTGCTGTAACCACCCCGATGCGCGCGGCGTTAACCGGTCTCAGGCGGGTTGCTACAATGTCGCGCAGACGTTAGTTTCCCACCTCCCAATATGTGTGGAATTGTCGGTTACGTCGGGCGTTCGGAAGCCGCGCCTATTTTGCTCGATGGCTTGCGTCGCCTCGAATATCGCGGCTACGACTCAGCCGGTGTCGCCATCGTCGATGGAAATCATGTCGAGACGCGCAAATGCGCGGGACGCATCGCTGCGCTGGCGAAATTGATGTCGGAGAAGCCACCGTCCGGCTCATTCGGGATCAGCCACACGCGTTGGGCGACACATGGAAAGGTAAACGACGAAAATGCACACCCGCATTTCGATGCTAGTGGAAAAATCGCGCTCGTTCATAACGGCGTGATCGAAAACTATCAGGCGCTCAAGGAACAGTTGGTTCGCGACGGTGACAATGATTTCCGCTCACAGACCGACACCGAAGTACTCGCGCACCTCGTCGGCAACATTTATCAGCAGCTCGACGGCAAGGATTCGAAGGCTCGTCTCGTCAATGCCGTGCGCAGGGCTTTGAAACAAGTCATCGGCACCTACGGCATCGCGGTCGTGCACAGCGACATTCCTAATTTTCTCGTCGGCGCACGGCGGGGCAGCCCACTCGTGCTCGGCGTTGGCAAAGACGAAAATTTTCTGGCCAGCGATGTGAGTGCGATCGTCGCCTACACACGCGACGCTGTTTATTTGAATGATTTCGATGTCGTTGCCGTCGAGCGCGACAAATTCGAGATCAGTTCGCTGGTCGGCGAAACCGGCGATCATCAGGTCAGCAAAGTTGAGTTCACCGCCGAAGACATCAAGAAAGGCGACTACCCTCACTACATGCTCAAAGAAATCTTTGAGCAAGCGCACTCGGTGCGCGATGCGATGCGCGGACGTCTCAATCTTGAAGAATGTACCGCCAAACTTGGCGGATTGAACATGACGCCCGCACAATTACGCGATGTCGGCCGCGTTGTATTGACCGGCTGCGGGACAGCGCTTCATGCTGGGATGGTCGGCGAATACTTGATCGAGCAGCTCGCCAACATCCCCACCGAAGTCGAACATGCGAGCGAATTTCGACATCGCAACCCCCCGATGACGCGCGATACTCTGGTGTTCGCCATCAGCCAGAGCGGTGAGACTGCCGATACGCTCGGCGCCCTGCGCGAAAGCCGCCGCAAAGGTTATCGCACGCTCGGGATTTGCAACAATGTCGCCAGCACGATCGCGCGCGAGAGCGACGGCGGCGTTTACATGCATGCCGGACCAGAGATCGGCGTCGCCGCCACGAAATCGTTCACATCGCAACTCGTCATTCTCACTCTCATCGGCTTGCTCCTCGGCCGGATGCGCAATCTTTCCACGGCGGACGGAAGCCGGATCATTGCCGCGCTCGAAACATTGCCAGAACAAATCGAGGAAGTGCTCAAGCTGAGCGATCAGATCAAAGCGATTGCAAAAAAATATGCCGATGTGAACGGGATGCTTTTCTTCGGACGCCAATTCAATTTTCCCATCGCGCTCGAAGGCGCGCTGAAAATGAAGGAGATCACCTATATTTTCGCCGAAGGCCATCCGAGCGCCGAGCTCAAGCACGGCATCATTGCCCTCGTCCGCCCCGATCTCCCTTCCATTTTCGTCGCGCCCGACGATGCCGTTTTTTCCAAAAACTTAAACAACATCGAGCAAGTTAAAGCGCGCAAAGGCCCCATCATCACGTTCACCAGTGGCAACGGAGCAAAGCGACTCAAAGGCATCGCAAATGAAATTATCTCGCTGCCAGACGTCCCAGATTGCGTGATGCCGATTCTCACGGTCATCCCGCTTCAGCTTCTCGCCTACCATCTCGCTGTCGAGCTCGGCCGCGACGTCGACAAACCGCGCAACTTGGCCAAAAGCGTTACCGTCGAATAAGCTCAGCTTGTAAGATCGGACTGCATTTCGCTTTGGCCAAGCGTTCGGTTGCTCGTCTTTTTGCGGCTCGTTCCCTGCTCAGCGATCGCGCAAGTTCAAAACGAGTTTTTCGTTTCGAGCAAGGAATCGTGAGGTTTGGAAATCGTAGCCCACGGTCATTGTGTTTTCTGTCCATTGGTTTGATTTGGTTGGATTCGGTTTGATCCGGTTTGATACATAAAGGGCGGTCCGAAGGGCCGAGGGTCGAAACATATTGATTGGGCTGCGGCAACGGCTCTGTGAGCCGCTCGCGAGCGCGAAGCATAATGTTAAATGTTTAGGCACGAGTTTACCCTGCAGTTCAAAGGATTTTCATGGCTCGTTCCATTTCCTTGAGCGTTTTGTGCGAAATCCCGCCCTTTCTTTTTTTCGCCAATTGTTTCTGTAACTTTTCAACCTTCTCGCGCACTCGTTTTTCCGACTGCTCCTTTTCCAGTTCCAAGCGTTCGCGCTCGATTTGCAGCCGCTCCGCGCTGTGATCGCCCTTCCGAAGCTCGACGATGTCGCCGCACATTTCGCGTAGCAAACGCCACCCTTCGCGACCACCAGTTTCGGCCACGAGACGCGTCGCGACGGCATAACGGGCCACCAGCCAGAGCGCCAATGTGTCAATGAGCGGCGCGCGACCTTCCGCGTTCCATTCGGCCGCGTCCTCGCCAAGCCGTTGGGCAATTTCCAGCGCCTCGTGCTGTGCCGTCCAATCGGGATAGCCGCCCTTTTTCCATTCGGAGAGATTTTGCTCGCGGATGGGTTTCCCGCCGAACTCCGCGGCCAAGATGGCCTGCACCTCGGGTAGCCCATTGAGCCATGCGACAAGCTTCTTACCCTGTTCGCCCTCGTCCAAGCGGCGATTCAATTCCTGCCTGACTGCGAGCGGCAGCCGGGCGATTTTTCCATTTCGTGTGAGGTTCATAGGTCGGATTCAGTCGGATTCAGTCGGATCGGACGGGTGGCGCACCTGCCGGGAGAGTTCAGCCATCGCGGTTTGGCTTCTGCAAGCGGAGAGCGGGCGGTGGAATTGCCATCGCGCCGGTCGACGACCTGATGACGAGCCCCGCTCAATAACGACCTTTCAAGTAAGTGTTAAAATACCAGCCTGCTGACGAGGCGTTGAGCAGGCCGTAGTAGTGATGCTCCGGAACCCCCCGCAGGGTGTAACTGCGGCCGTTACGGAAGGTAAGGTGCATGGTGCCGGAGTCGTATTCGACCCACGAGAGGCAGGAGCCGCTGAGTGCTGGCATGTCTGCCAGCTTCTCACGCTCAGCACAGCGACGGCAGAGGCAGAAAATCGAGAGCTATTTCCTGCCCCGGCTGATGCCCTTCTCCCGATCCATCTTATCCGTGTATCTTCGGACTGGCGGAAACCAAACCCCGAGGCGCTCCTCGGATACCGGTCGCTCCTGCTCCGGCAGAAATGGAAACAGTCTGCGAAAGAACTTGCGGGCTTCCCGAATCGCCCTTTTGAACAAAGAGCTTCTTCGGGCCAGCCTCTTCGCCCTTCAACCAATTAACAATCGACACGTGAACTACAGCGTCCCCGGACCAAACTTCAGTTGACACAGCTTCGGTGATTGTTCCTTCGGTCGCGACGATGTAGTCCAATCCACCGATTCGAGAATAATTCTGACGTACCGTATTTGTGCCGACTAGTCCGGCCCGTTGTTGTGGCTGAAGGTAGTCATGTGTTTTCCGGAACCAATAAACGCAGAAATCGGCTCTGCCAGGTACCCCGGGATAAGCAGCGCGAACTTTCCGCACATAATTTTCCCCGAGCTCGGGTACCATTTTGTTCTTGGCGACAAAAGGCGGATTGCCGATAACAACGTCAGCTTTCGGCCACTCGATGAAGAGCGCGTCGGCACAGATGATGTTTTTGTCGAGGTTGTCGAGCGGCAGTGGCTTTTCTTCGATGAGCAGTTGATCGGTTTGGGCCAGCTTTTGTGCTTCAATCACTTCCAACTCTTTGGCAAGCATGAGCGTGACTTTAGCCAGCTCGACTGCGAATGGGATAATGTCGATGCCGAAGAACTGATGGAGTGAGATGGCGCTTTCGAGCGGCTCGCGTTTGCTCACCTCCCGCAAACGCAAAAGGATGTCGCGCTCAAGCCGTTTCATTTCGCGATATGCTATAAAAAGGAAATTGCCCGAGCCGCACGCCGGATCGAGCACGCGAAACTTACGGAGATCGACGAGTGCTCTGCGCAAATCACCGACATTCTTTCCTGCTGCGTCGATACGCTCACGCCATGGTCGAACAATCGTCGGGCCAACCACTTTCCGAATGTCGAACTCGCTTGTGAAATGTCCTCCATAGGCGTGGCGCTCTTTTTTATCCATGCTGTCTTGGAACAGCGTTCCGAAAATTTCCGGCCGCACTTTGCTCCAGTCGTTGTAACGCGCGGCGTCGTGCAATTGATATGACTCCGGCCGTTTCAGCTCGATTGGATCGACAACTTCAAATAAGCCGCCATTGAAGTAATCGACACTCTCAAACCGGCCGCCGCGTGCTTTTTCGCGTGTCGCCATCTGTCGGAAGAGCGAGCCGATCAGATCATAGGAACTAGCTCCCTTTTCTGCGCACTCATACAGAAGGTCGGTGACGATTTCGCGTGGAAGCAGGCCAATGTCTTCTGCGACCATCGAAACAAGCAATTGCAGAATGAAACGCTGCGCTCGTTGTCGATCTTCACCACGAGCGACAATCTCTCGAAAGACCGTTGCCATTTGGTCAGCAGCCTTGCGGGTAACTTCGACGCGGTTGTTCCCGAAGATTGGTTTTTGCCAAACCGGCAACAGGAAGTTGAAGGAGGCAATGTTCTCCGGCAGCTCGGGCAGCGCGACGCGATCAACCGGATCAAAGAGCTGAGTATTAAAATCGTAAATCCAGAACTCATCGAAGTTGCAGAGAATCACGAATGGCGGTCGATGCGGAACGATGTGACTCCAGTAGTCGAATGCCTGGTCATAGTATTTCTCCAGCTTCTCGCCACGCGACTTCATCTCGATCAACACACGGTCGGGCCAAAGAAGGTCGGCGAACTTCTTTCCGCCTTTCAATCGAGGCGTTGCACCATTGCCCGTGATTAGTTCGAGTTGCGGCGAACCCGGTTTCTTGGCCACGCGAAACTCGAACGTCGCGCCAGCCTCAATTACGCCTTCGTGTCCAAGCGCGTGGAAAAAACGATCGAGAAAGGTCTGCGCTTCGCTCTTCTCGTCACCCTCTAGTGTTTGAGCGAACGAGACAAAGCCAGCAAGATTCGATTTTAGCTCGTCTGGAGCCACACCGGATATTTGCTGAAAGCGACGGTAGGAACAAGGGGCAAGCGTAGCAATATTTCACCGTTCGCTGGCGCTCATTCCCCGCGAACGCCTCGTACAACGATTTCAGCAACGCCCGCACGCGACAAAACCGCGATTCGTACGAGTCTGTTGAAGTTGGCTGCGTCCAGCTTTTGTTTGAGCCGGTCGCAATACGCTTGAACGGTTTTCATGGAAATCTTCAGCTTCGCCGCGATTTCCAAGGTTGTTTTGCCATCGCCAAGTAGCCGAAGGACCTCGTTTTCCAGTCCGCTCAACCTCGCGTTGGCGTAAATCCGGTTCGCGGCAACAACGTCACTTCCAAATCGAGAAACGCGGTAAGCAGTTCGTCAGCACGCACGATATAGCGCCTGCTATCATCGCACTGTGCATCAACGTTGAACAGCATTTGACCGGCTGAATCAATCAGCGACGTGTAGCCTCAAGACCAGCCGGCATTGCATAATCGACGAACTTCTCAGCACCGCTCAGTCGTCAAGGAGGCAGCGCCGTACCGACCGTGGATTTGACCTGTGCGACATCCACCGCGTTGATCACACCATTGGCATTCACGTCCGCGCGGAAATTCGAGTTAGAAACCGCCTGGCCCACTTGCGATTTGGTCAGAGCGACGTCCGCCGCACTGACGGTGGCATTGCCATTCACATCGCCAATAAGGACGCCCATGGAAACCGAGAAGTTACCGCCATTATTCACGTTCATGAGCGTAACCGTGATTCTCTGGACGTTGGTAACCCCAGTCAGATTGACGGTGACCTGTGACCCACTCACGCTGAAGCTGCTCACGCTGCCCGTGCCAGAAGTCACCGAGGCGCTTCCAACCGTGACTGTGGTGGTGAAGTTAATGATCATCTGATAATCGTTTGTGGCCCCGCCGCTGCGGCATTCGACTCCTACGTTGCCAGTCAGCGGCAGCGGGACATCGAAAGTACCAGCTGCGCCATGAGTCTTTCGCGAGAACGCACTTTGCACCATCGGCGCAGCTGTAAATAGCACCGTGCCGTTAGTCATCAGCTGAAGCGTCCCCAAATTTTGACTTTGGCCGCCGGTGCTGCTTGGAAGGATTCGGTCGAAGGTTAGAGTCAAAGCCGGTGTTCCTTCGTTGCTGGGATTCCAGGTTTGATAGCTAATCCCCCCGGAGTTAAGCCCGCCGGGTTGGAAAGATGCGTAGCTGTTGGCACTACCATCCGCTTGGATGAGGCAGGTAGGGCAGCAGGATGTTGACATGTTACCGTCAAAGGTTGTGCCCTGCGCATCGGTAAGACTCGTCGTTCCAGATTGGGAGGCATTGGAACGTCGAGGCCAAGGTACACCAGTCGGATTGCTGGAGTAGAGTGTGTTAGCGACATCGCCACCAGCCCCCACCAAGCGCCCGCCGACAAACGCCCACCTCACCGCATTTGTGCCCGTGTTTGGATCGATGCGCGTATACCAATCCGCCCCGAAAACGGTCGAGAGATCGCTCGAACAAGGGTTGGTGATCAAGATCGTGCCACCTGGCGGAGCGTTTACGAACTGGTCGGGCTGTCCGATGTCCACCAGATAATCCTGTGTTCCGTCAGTCGAACGGAATCCCAGGAACAAGTCACCGTCCACATAATGGACAGTGGTCGCAACCGCTTGCGAAGCGATTAGCGCCATGCAAGCCAAAACCAAACTTCCTAAGAGGCGATATGTTTTCATTGTTACTAGGGCTTTCTTCGTCTATTATTTCTAAGTTTTGAGCGCGCACCCGAATCCGCTCGCACGTGATACGCTTTCTTTGTTCCGAATGTTAAAGGGGCCGAGCCGACGCTTACGTAGTGCGCCTACCAGTCCAAGAACACCCAAGGCGACTAGGCTTACAGTCCCGGGCTCGGGAACTGTATTGGCAGCGAAACCGGTAGCGAGTGTGCCGTTTGAAGCGTTGGCAGGGAATTGTGTAACAAAAATGTGTGCCGCTGCTAAAAGCCCATCGCTGTTCGGGGTCAGGACATCGGCAGCATTCGTCCAAGTGCCGGACGTGGCATTAACATTGAAACTCAGAGTGTCGGACGCGTGTGTAAAGCCGTCAAAGCTGTTGATCGTTTGACGAAAAATTCCAAACCCGTCTACATTATGACTTCCACCATTACTGTAGGGCCCCGGGGAGAATCCCGTGCCGCTGTTTGACCCTGTAATAGCGGCAACTGTCCACGAAGCCGCGTTCACATTGACAGCAACACTACTCCCGTCTCCAATTAGATAAATGTTCCCACTGTTTGTCATGGAGGTGAACGTGATGACGGCGGTGGTGGTACTGGTCCTATTGACGAGCACGTTGGCGTAAGGCCCGTGGAAGCTGGAGATGGCTAAATTCCCAGTAGTAAGGTCAAAGGTAATTGAGTCTGCTTTGGCTGGCTGCACGGTGAACGCTATAAAGCCGATGCATGCGATCGCAATCGCCCATTTTGTTGGGTTTATCATTTTCATCGCGTTAAATCGTTGTGCTGGTCGCGTTTGAGCCGAGCAGGAGTGAATTTGTAGATCAAGTCACTGCCAACGTCCGACACGGTTAGGTCGCCTGGGGTATTTATTCCTGTCATTCTACTTAATAAAGAACCAACGGAGCAATTGCCAACAATTCTTAAGTGTGCGAGAAGCTGGACGTCGAGAAAAGATTTGTAACTTTTGCATGACGTAAGTGACAACTCCGTCACATGGATGCCGCCAACGTGCTGGTCTGAGAACTATGAACGAATCAAAAAGAGCACCCGCTTCGTAGTACAGTTGTCACATGATTGTAACTTGCCGGAAAGCGCCCCCACCGAGTAGCCTAAATCATCAGAGATGAGGCTGGTGAGATCAGCGAGGAGGCTTGGAGTAAATCGAGGCCCACTCGTCGAATGCTGTTGCTTTGGTTTAAACCTACCAACAGTCAATTCACTTGAGTTGTTATGAAAACGTTGGATCGAACCAAGTTTTTGCTGAATGCGGCAATGATACTAGTGCTGGCAAGCTATGCTTCGGATTCGTGTTACGGGGACGGGGACAGCGTGCCCGCCGCCGATCGAGAAAAAAGACGACAAGCAATGGCAGCATCGGATCATCTTATCGTTCCCGGCGAGCGAATTGGACCTATTCGCCTGGGCATGGGTATGGATGAAGTCCTCGCAATACTGGGGCGCCCGGATTCGACGGAGACGACGAGGGACTCGTACCAATGGTATTACCCAGATCTAAATATGCAGATCGACCTTTTTTTGGGCGCGGCGCCGTCCGTTCGGCAAGTCGAAACCGGGGCGTATACGTACCAGCCCATCGATACCAACACTATGACTTGGTCGGATCTTAAGCCCGTAACGACAGTGTTTCATACCGATAACGGCATTCAACTAGGAGTGTCTTCTTTCGACGTGAAGCGGGCGTATAGTTCTTATTCGTACACAGACCCCGGAGGGATTATGATGAATTATCAGCACCTTGGGATACGGTTCGGTGTGACGAGTGATTTTCGAGTTTGGGCCATTTCCGTAGCTTATCCTACACGCTTTTTCGACGGGCAACACTAGGATGCGAGTCATCTCCCAGCCGATGGAAGGACTAGTTGAATGCTGGTCCCGTATGCGCAAGCGCCTCGCAAAACCATTCAAGAAACCATCAAGTTTGGCCACGGCGATCCGATGGTAAACAGAGCGATCCGCGTGTTTTTTCGATTCGAAACAAAGCGGCGCACCGTTTCTAGTCTGTACAATCTTCTAGGTTAACCGGTTTACGCCTTGATGAATGCGAGAAGGTCCTGAAGAACGAGGCGTCGTCGGTTTCCGGTAACAACTGACTGCCTAGCAGCATTGCAAGTGCCTGACCTAGGTGACGTTTCTGTAACAATCGAAGAGCAAGCGTTACATTCGGCATTTCAACTACGAGCGCGTTAATCGTATCGTGTGACGGAACCGTCACTTACGTCATGCAAACGTTACTAATCTTTTCTCGACACCCGAGATTGCGCACTTAACCTTCGGAGCAAAGAAAGCGTCTCACTGAGCGCTGAAAACCTAGAAATAACAAACGAAGAAAGCCTTAATAACAATGAAAAGAACAATGACAAAATCTCGCGTTTTAGGAAGTTTGGTTTTGACTTGCATGGCGCTAATCGCTTCGCAAGCATTTGCGGTCACCGTCCATTATGCGGACGGTGACTTGTTCCTGGGATTCCGTTCTACCGACGGAACAAACGATTATCTGGTCGACATCGGACAGCCGAACCAGTTCAACAATGCTCCCCCAAATACCACGATCACGATCACCAACGCTAGTCCGCTCGATCTCTCGAGCGTTTTCGGGAACGACTGGTATACGCGCATCGATCCCACCACCGGCGTAAATGCGGTGGAATGGGCTGTAGTCGGCGGTCGGCTGGTGGCGGCTGGCGGGGATGTCGCTAACACACTCTACTCCAGCAACCCGAATCCCACTGCGTGGCCTCGGCGTTCCAATAGCTCCCAATCCGGGACGACGAGTCTAACTGATGCGATGGGCACAACCTATGACGGCAACAATTCAACCCCCAATAGCGATACCGCCATCATCCAAGCGGATAGTAGTAGCAACAGTTATAGATCTTTCCAACCCGGCGGTCCTAACTCCGGTGGTATTAGCTTTCAAACCTGGAATCCAACCAATGAAGGCTTCCCAAACGTGACTCTGACCTTGGACAGAATCGTTCCAAGCAGCACCGGCGGCCAAAGTCAAGATTTGGGGACGCTTCAGCTGATGACTAACGGCAATGTGGTGTTTACATCTGTACCGGAACCTTCCTCACTTGCTTCGATGGGTCTCGGCGCTGGATTGCTAATCGCGTTCCTCGCCTGGCGCCGGAGGCCTAGCGATCAAGCTTAATAAACCAACTAAACCAACAAGATAAAATTAACCAACAAAAGAAAACGACAAGGAATACTTCAACCTTACTAAAAGGCTCTAATTCAACCTCAAACAATCAGCAGAAATTCACAACCTATGAACACATTTAAACTATTGCTAGCGGCAGTGCTCTGCGCGGCCTGCGCTGGTTTTGCTCAGGCGCAAACGGATGTTCGGCTGACGGGTTCGACCGCCTACCGGTCGAACGTTCACTCGGCTATCACTCACGTTCTCGACGCCGGTTTCACCTATGCCTATAGCGGCTCGACCCTTGGCGGCTCGAGCTATGCGATCTTTCACGGCACGGTAGGTGGAAACGCCGTCGTTATCAAGACGTCGTGGTCCGGTTCTGAAGGCGGAATCCAGACCGTGTCGGCTTCGCTTCCTGTTCTCTATTACCTGGATAGTGTAGCGGGAACGACCGGTGGCCAAGGAGGTCTGGGCAACCCGGTCGTCGGCACCAATGGCGACACTGAAACCCCGGACGTCGCGATGTCGGATAGTTATCAATCGTCTTCGGCGTTTTTCGGCTTGTACCGAGGCACAACCTATCCTACCTTGACGGAGTCGCCTAATTCCCCGGTCGGGGTCGTGCCCTTTAAGTTCGTAGTCGCAAAAACGAGTGCCTCCGGACCTCCTCCCGCGCTAACAAATATCACATCACAGCTAGCTAGGGATCTTTTCAGCACGACAGGAATGGGTTTGGCGCTGTTTACCGGTAACAATGCAGACGAAGGATTTACTGTCTACGGTACCGGCCGGGATCCGGATTCCGGAACGCGCCTGACCGCGTTAGCGGAAACAGGGCTCGGCGCTCAAGCCACCGTCAAGCAGTTTCAACCACAGGACGCGAGTAACAACGTCATCACCACCTCTGGTGGAACAATCGACCACTTCGCCCCATGGCCAGCCGAGACTGTGAACGGCATTCCTGTCAGTCTCTATAACGGAGGCTACTCTAGTGGCGGAACACTTGCGGCGGCGATGGGGAATAACACGCCGGCAAACACGACCACGATCACGTACCTGGGAACGAACGACGCGAATAATACGGCCATACCGGCCGGCGCCGTTGAGCTCTCTTACTGCGGCCAGTTTTTAGGTGGAAACGGTAGCACTGACTACAACACTGTCACTGCGCTAACTGAAGGCAAATACTCCTTCTGGGGATACGAGCATCTCTACTATCGTTCCGGGACTAGCGGTGTTGTGAAGACTACCGCTGACACAGTAGCGAACCAGTTGCTAACAACGGATGCAGTTGTCCGCCTCAGCAGCATGCACGTCAGCCGCACGACTGATGGCGGTAAAATCACGCAAAATTACTAAAGTCGTTGCTATCGCGGACTAAGATAGATCGAACCGGTGCGGTCAAAACCCGCACCGGTTCTTTATTTGGACAAAGCCGGATCTTTGACTGGCGGATCTGGCTATCAATCGCCGCTCTCCTTCTACCAGGTGCCGTCGCGCCATTGATATTATCGCTCTCGAATCGAGGTGGCGCGGACCCCGACTCAAGTAAACCTGGGATGGCAATGTCGCCCGCCACCACGCCAGTTGAACTGTCTAGTTACGATAGATCCCCACTCGACCAAAATACCGAACCCGCAACACCTCCTTCAACCGCCAGGACTGCTCAGAGAAACGGTGCAGTTAGCAAGACTCAGAGTCAGCCTCTCTTGGAAGAGGCCGACGCTGTGGTCAAACCTCTAGCCTTTTACAATCCACCCGCGGAGGCTAACTGGACGGACGAACAATATCAAAGGCTGGCCAACCTGCAGGAGGAGTTCGCTGCCGCTCTGGGCGGCTGGAATCGGAACCCGTCCGACCCAGATTATCGCAACCTTTGGATGCAGGCGCAACCGATAATCGACGAGCAGTTCGAGACGATCTTCGGAGTCGAAGCCTTTAGCGATCAGCAGAATCAGGCCGTCCACCAGGCCGAGTAGAGCGGGCCGCGTGACGAATTTGTCACACAGCCTGGGGGAGCATCCGGGAAATGTCACCAATGTGACACCTAATTGTAACACTTGCGGGCGTGAATTGTCCGTTGCCTCCTCGCATAATGGGCGAGTAAACACGATTAAACAATTCGACATGAGCGAATCACGCCTTCTCGTCATCGAGGATGACAAGGATGTTCTAGACTTGGTGACCCGCGCGTTCGTCAAGGCCGGTGGCTTTACCGTCTCGACCGCATCCGATGGTCGCGCTGGTTATGTCAAGGCATTGCGCGAAGTGCCACACCTGATCGTTCTGGATTTGATGCTCCCGAAAATGCCAGGGCTGGAGGTTGCCAAGTTGCTAAAGGTCAACGCTGCGACCCATCACATTCCTATTCTCATGCTTACCGCCAAAGTGGATGAAGTGGATAAGATTGTCGGCCTTGAGATGGGTGCGGCTGACTATGTGACCAAACCCTTTAGCCCACGTGAGCTCGTCCTCCGCGCTCGGGGAATTCTTCAACGGAATAAATACGAATTCCCAACCGAGAGTCTGCGGGCCGGACCAATTACGCTCGACGTCGCGCGCCATTTGGTCCTGGTCGACAATACACCGGTGCGTTTGACTACGGTTGAGTATAAGCTCCTGACAAAGCTTCTGGAAATGCCGCGCCGCGCCCATCGTCGCGATCGCCTGCTAAACGAAGTGTGGGGTTACAGCCGCTCAACTGAGACGCGGACGATCGATACCCATGTACGTCGTCTGCGAAAGAAGCTCGGCAAACACACGGGAGTCATTGAAACGGTGCGCGGCTTTGGCTACCGATTACGCGACGGTGAAGAGTTGGATGCAACACCATTACGAGGTGAAAAAGAAAGCGCTCTTCATTCGTAGACCTAGCAGCGACCCGCAAACAATCATAAGTAAACCTAGCTCCTATTTTGGATGGCCTTCTTTCCCGGCCAAGAGCCGATTTAACCTGGTCTGGGCGGTGGAGTAGTTGGGATTCAAGCGCACAGCTTCGCGATACTCCGCCAGGGCTTCGTCAATTTTACCTGATCCTTCCAAGCAAATGCCGAAATTCGTGTGAAATTCCGGAGAGTGAGGATTTAGCCGCAAGGCTTCGCGGAGTTCTGACAGCGCCTCCCCGGAGCGACCACTTGAATAAAAGGCAATCGCAAGATTGTTATGGGCGTCCGCAAAAGCCGGCCTGGTGGCCAGCGCTTGCCGGTACGCTTCGATCGCCGGGTCAAATTTCCCCTGTTCCCGATAAACCATTCCGAGGTTATTGAAAGCCTCAACGAGTTCCGGTTGCAGGCGCGCAGCAGTCCTGAATTCTTCGGCCGCGGCATCAAGCGAGCCTAGCCGGTGGAGGGCTATCCCAAGAAGCAAACGACCTTTTGCGTCGTTTGGATGGCGGGCAAGTCCTTCGCGAAAACTTGTGATTGCTTCCCCGAATCGACCTTCGTCGCTCAGCAATAATCCAAGCGTAAGATACGCCTCAGCAATGTCCCCATTCAGGCGCAATGCTTGGCGAACTTCCCGCATCGCCTCGGCGGTACGGCCTTGCTCCGCAAGACCGACGCCAAGGTCAAGGTGTGCGAGGTTGTTATCGGGTTCGAGGATAAGTGCGTGGCGAAAGAGGGTTACAGTGTCTTTCCAGTAAGCGATCTGTGCGCGAGTAAGGTGGGCCAGAATAATCAGAACCACGATGGTGGCCGAGCCTAAAATGAGGTGGGCCACTCGTGATTCCGGCAGCAGCTTTGGCAAACTCCAACAAACGGCGATGAAAATTCCGATCGAAGGAACGTAGGTGTAGCGATCGGCGATCGACTGGGTCCCGACTTGGATGATGCCAATGACCGGCAGCAAAGTGATAATGAACCAAGCCCAGCCAAAAAAGAGGTAGGGCATGCGGCGGCGGAGTCGCAGTACGATTAGGGAGAGAACGGCCAAAAACAGCGTTGCTAGGAGCACCTCCGCGACCGGCCATATCCGCGGATGAATGTAGTAAGGCGACAGATTTACAGGGTAGAAAATCTTACCCAGGTAACGGCAGTACGAGATCGGAATGTTGGTAAAGCGAACCACCCAGGGGAAGTAATTCTTTGCCTCCATCGCACCGCCGTGTTGCTGGACCAGATATGTAACTCCTGCTGAGGCAATACCCAGGAGAAAAAGCGGCCACTTCTCGAATGCTAATCTCAGAACATGCCGGGTACCTCTCTGGGTGTCAAGCCTACCGAGGGGCCAATAGTCAAGCAGCAAAAGAGCGAGCGGGAAAGTGATCACCATCGGCTTACTCATCAAGCCGAGAGCGAAAACCACGATCGTAACAGCGTAGTAAAGACCTGATCCTTGGCCAGTAGACTTGACCTGGCCTACCCATTTCCCATAGCTCAGCATTCCGAGCATCCAGAATGTCGTGCTCAAAACGTCTTTGCGTTCAGCGATCCACGCGACCGACTCTACGTGCAAAGGGTGAACTCCGAACAACGCAGCTACCACAAAGCTTCGGGCGAACGTGCCGGTGGCCTTTCGCAAGAAAACAAAAAGCAGAATTGTATTCGCGACGTGCAGGATGACGCTCGTAAGGTGATGGCCCCAGGGGCGAAGTTTAAACAGTTCGCAATCGATCGAATGCGAGAGCCATGTTATTGGATGCCAGTTTGCACCACGTCCGGTGGTAAAGGCCCATTTAACGGCTTGCCAGTCTAAGCCGGACTGGACACGTGGATTCTCAAGAATATAGAGGGGATCGTCAAAGTCCACGAAGCCATTGTGGATCGCCGGAAAGAATGTTAGTGTTACGGCAATAAGCAGAACAGCTGCGCCTGCAAAGATGAACAGCTTGGCGTTCATTCCATGATAAACGCCGCTAATGGCCACATCATCATTGGCGACGCAGATAATGACTTCCAGTCAGTCCACAACTGGGCCCAGCTCAGCGTTGCCCAGTGCGATCTCGAAACTCGCGGGCAAGCCGCTCGCCTTCAGCGATCTGCTCGGGACTCATTTCTGGTTCCACTTCGTGTAGCGCCTTCTGCGCTGTTATCTCATTCTGCTCCACGCTTAGCCTAAGCCATTTGTAGGCGAACGCGAGATTGCGTTCCACACCTCGGCCTCGGGCATACATCTGGCCCAGGTTGCTTTGGGCCTTCGCATCGCCTTGTTCAGCCGCTTTACGAAAAAGCTCCACCGCAGCGGCCCAATCTCGCTTTACTCCAAGACCGATCTCACTCATAACCCCAAGTGTGTTCTGGGCCTAGGCATTCCCTTTGGCGGCGGCCTGAGATAACCACTTGGCGGCTTCAGGATAATTCTGCTTTATTCCGTAGTCGCCAAAATAATAGACGCGCCCCAAATTCGCCATTGCCTCGGGCATTCCCTGGGCCGCCGCCTTCTCATACCATGCCATGGCTTCTGCGGGATTCGCAGCGCAGCCTTTGCCCTGAATAACGAGGCCGGCAAGATTGTACTGGGAAGAGGAAATACCCGCGTCAGCTGCTTTCTTGTACCAAAAGACGGCTTTAGCGTAGTCCTGCGTAACGTCCAATCCCCTTTCGTACATCGAGCCTAGGAGACCCTCCGCTCCGGCATGTCCTCTCGCGGCGGCTTTGCTCAACAGGTCAAAGGCTCCGGGATAGTTTATCTCAGTGCCGTCCCCTTTGAGGCAGGCGCGACCTAACTCAAATTGGGCCTCGGCGCTGCCTTGCTTTGCTGCCTCCGCTTTTTCAAGCTGAATTGAGCTCGCTGCGAGCAGATGATAAAAAAGAATCAAGTGAATCAGAGGGGCGAGGCTGGGAGGCGATAAGATAAACCTGGCCATGCTGTGCTCCATCAACGAAATCCGCTGCCTGATTACAACGGCGATCCGGAAGGAATTCGCTTCAAGTGTGTCACCTTAAATGGCTCCTGATCCGACAGCCCTTAAGAGTCAAAGGTAGGACAGAGGTATCAGTTCTTCGCTAAAAGATTCGTTAGTCCAGATCGTAAACTTCGATTAACGCCTGACCGGTAAGAAGATGTTTTCCACGAACGATGGCGGTGTAGCGGCCCGGAGGAAGTGTAACTAACAGCGCCGGTTCCCGTGGGTCGGGTGGCGCCAATCCGGTGGCTTGAATTTCATCCCTCTGCCGATCTTGCCAATTATCGTTGCTAAAAAGAATATGGCCGTTCCCATCGTACAACTCGAGGACAGGGTCGGTGAGAACACCGGGCACGCCAAAGCGTGCCAACGACGGGCCGAGGGCACGAACAAGCACCGTTGCCGGGTGGCTTCCACTGATAATCCAGCCTCCTATCATCACGTCTTCGCCCGTCTGCACGAAACCGCGGGTGGAAATGTTGACGAGTTTCGCTCTCTCGGCGTGATCCATGTCGTAAACCTCAACCGAACCCACACCCGTACCGCGATTCTTTCCCCGGAGGATCGCTGTATAAGTGCCCGGTGCGAGCGTGGCAAGAATAGCAGATTCGCGTGAATCTCTCGGCGCTAAACCACTGTTGAATATGCCTGCTTCATCCGCGCTTGCCGGCCAGTTATCATTCGTGGCCAACCTGTGGCCGGAGGAGTTGTATAGCTCAAGAACGGGGTCCTGTAGAAAATTAGTGATTCCCGCCTGCGCAAGCGATGGGCCAATCCCCCGAACCATCACCGTCTTTGCGCCGTTGCCTTGAATGATGAAGCCTCCAATCAAAACAAAGTCGTCCGTTCCTACGCTCATCCGGGACGAGATATTTCCCAGAAAAGATAAAGACGGGGTACCTCCGGGAGAGGGAGTCGGTGTAACGCCAGGCGTTGACGTAGGAGTTGGCGTGACCGTAGGTGTGGGAGTTGTCGTGGGTGTTGGTGTAGCCGTTGGCGTCGGTGTCGGGCTTGGTGTTGGTGTAGGCGTTGGCGTAGGACTGCCGACAGGGGTAAAGGTGAGAACCCCGTTCGAACTCAAAGTTAACGTACCCAGGAACTGACTTGGTAGGCCCTGGGTGCTGCTTGGAACGATCCGATCCAGGCCTAGCGCGGTGTTTGGAAACCCTTCAATGGTAGGATTCCATTCTTGAAAGCTAATACCGCCTGAATTAGGTCCTGGGGGTTGGAAGGAGGCGTAGCTATTCCCTTGGGTAATTAATTGCGTGATGGCGTTGGGATTGTTGTTCGTCGACATGTTACCATCGTAGGTCGTGCCCATCGCATCGGTAAGACTGGTTATCCCCGATTGGTTGCTATTGGAACGACGCGGCCACGGAGTCGGATTTGGATTGGTAGCGTAGAGGGTGTTGACCGGATCAGTGCCGCCAGCGATCAATCGGCCACCAACAATACTCCAAAGGACGGCGCGGTTGCCGGTGCTGGGGTCGATACGGGTATACCAGTCTGGCCCAAAGAGCGCATTCAAGTCCAAAATCATGTTTCCCGTATTGACGACAAACGTACCATTCGCATTTACGAATTGGTCTGGCTGTCCAATATCTACCAGATAGTCCTGCGCAGCGCCCGTGCCTCCTGTGGCCCGAAAACCGATGAACAGGTCCCCTTGGTTATAGTGGACGATTGTTTGTGGGGCCGTGCTATGGTCCGTTGCTTGCGTGGCTACGCTGGAGAGTAGGAGTTCTAACGCTACAAGCGGGGAAAGAAGTCCAAGGTATCGCGAAAAAAGGTACATGACAGCCGATCCAATAATTAACCGCAACAATTGGAGCGCCCAAACGGGAGCGCGTCCAGGTTTTCCAGCACCCGCTCGATTTCACGTGACGATATTGTCACATTCCGTTCGCCTCGTTGCTTACAGAGGATAATCCTCCTCCTGTTGACAATACCTGTCACGCAAATGTAACAATCAGAAGATTGGTCGGCCGTCGGGCCAATGGTAACAATGGGGCCGAACCGATGGCATGCGTGTTTCACTCCGATTCAAGTCAGTCCGGTGGCAGTTTTACGCGAGCCTGAGAGTTCTTCGGGTCGTAGATATTGTTATGGTGACTGCTCTTTACATTTCTCCGGTATTACTCGGCGCGGAACCCCGGCAGCCGGCTGTTATGACCAGTACTGCTCGCCCGGAGGCAGAGGCGCCGGAAACGCGAGCCTCAGCTGTTGGTCATCTCTTTATCAAGGAGTATCGGGTTCGCGGCGTCCATAAGCTTCAGCAAATCGAGGTAGAAGAAGCCGTTTATCCGTTTCTAGGATCCGGCCGCGGGCCGGAAGACATAGAACAAGCACGCGCTGCTTTAGAGAAAGCTTATCAGGCAAAAGGGTATCAGACTGTATCGGTGAGCGTGCCGCCACAGCGGGGCGCTCACGGCATCATTGTTTTGCAGGTGATGGAAAGCCCGATAGGCCGTTTACGAGTTCATGGATCGCGCTACTTCTCATTGGAGAAGATTAAAGAGGCTTCGCCGTCGCTCGCCGAAGGTGGCGTCCCAAATTTTAACGCCGTTACCCACGACGTCGTCGCACTCAATCAGCTTCCCGATCGCCGAATCACTCCGTCATTGAAAGCCGG
>DATMPQ010000168.1:0-8438 GCA_035567015.1 Chthoniobacterales bacterium
GCGACCGTTTTAACGCCCACGAAGGCGGGCCGGCTCTGGCCGGGCAACTCGGCTGCCCGGATCGGTTTTTCTCAAATCAGTACCGAGCCGGTGACGCGGTGGCAGGGTCAACTTTCCGCGGATGAGATCGGGTGGGTGGAATGGCATTGTCGCGAGCTGATGCCAGAGTTTGGATATGAGCCGCGGCTGACCGCGCGCTCTTTGCGACATTTTGTGAAACCGATTCGCCAGGAGCGACCGAAAGAGTATTTGAAATCCCGGCTCTATTCGTTGCGGGACGATTGGATGCGGCGCTAAGATCGGCAACGGCAGAACGATACTGGATGCTCGATCCTTGGTACGGGGCTTGTTATCGAGCCATCTGCAGGCTCCGGCGAATTTCAGATACGGAAGCGCGCTTGCAATCGCTCGGTCAACGAACGATACTCGCGACGAGATGTCGGGAATCTTCTTCGGTCATCCGGGCGTCCGCTTTCCACGACGAGTCAGATTTTTTGAGATTATGATGCGCGGTTTTGCATCTTCACTGCTTCGTTGGCTGACGGTGGCGGCTGGCGGTTCGACACGAGTCCATTTCCGGCTTGACGAGGCGGAGTTTCCAACGGTGTCGCAAAGTGCTTGCAAATTGTTTGAACGGACCTTGCCAGGTTCGCGCGCCGTGGACTGTGCATCAATCGATGCGCTCCGCCCACTTAACAATTGGGTAAACCTTAAGGATCAATATGAACTCTTATTCACCTGGGAGACGCCCGCGCCGTGCGCGAGGCGGGTCCCGACGATCGGGCGGTCGCCCGCGTTACCAAGAAACGCGCTCGAAACCGCCCAAGAAAACATTCTGGCAGCGAGTCGCCGCATTCTTTGGAAACGAGAGCGACAAAGGCGCAACAAAGCCAGCGACGGCGTCGGCCAATGGCACGCAGCCCTCGCGGCAGGCGCGCAGGCCTGAATCGGTCGAGGTAAGTTCGCCGCGTCTTTACGTCGGCAACCTTTCCTTCGACGCCACTGAGAGCGACCTCTTCGAATTGTTCAACGGCGTTGGCCACGTGCAGAACGCAGAGGTCGTGAGTTATCGGCACAACCAGCGCTCGAAAGGGTTCGCCTTCGTGCAAATGCAAACCATCGAGGAAGCCAAGCGCGCGGTGGCGGAATTGCACGACAAAGAATTCCTTGGCCGCAAACTGGTCGTCAGCGGCGCGAAATCGAGCGAGCATCACGCAAGAAGTTAGAGCTAAAGATTCAAAGCCGGGAGACGAAGCGGAGACTGCCGCACGTCTCCCGGTTTTGTTTTCGAACGGTTGGGCGCGACGGCCCGTCGTGCCATCGAATTGATGATACGCGTCTTTTTCGTCGTTGGCCCGACCGCGACCGGGAAATCCGAGCTTGCGGCCGATCTCGCACACGATTTCGATGCTGAGATTGTCAACGCCGATGCGTTTCAAATTTATCGCGGTCTCGATCTTCTGACCGCGAAGCCTGATCGAGCGACGCGCGCAAAGGCGCCGCATCATTTGATCGACACAATGTCGATTTGCGAAGAAATGAACGCGGAGAAATTTCGTCGCCTGGCGCTTGCCACGCTCGACGAAATTCATTCGCGCAAGAAAGTCGCAATCGTCGTCGGCGGGAGCGGGCTTTACATCAAAGCGCTGACCCATGGGTTGTCGGATTTGCCCGAGGCGGATCCAAGTCTGCGCACGCAATTAAATCGATTAACTCTCGAGCAATTACGCGGGCGCCTTGTCGATCTTGATCCAAAAGCGATGGACAAGATTGACATAAAAAACCGGCGTCGCTTGGTCCGCGCTCTCGAAATTTGCCTCATGACCGGTCGCCCTGCTTCCGCGCAACGCACGAAATGGAAAGCTGTAGGGACCGCTGTCGCTAGCGGCACAGGCAGATGCGTGCCTGACGCAACACGATCTGCCCCGAAAGCATTCGGGGCCTCTACAGGCGTTCTTGTCTTTCGCGACCGCGATGAGCTTTACCAGCGAATCAATCAGCGAGTGAACGCGATGTTTCAAAATGGCGTCATCGAAGAAGTGCGTGCGACCGGTGCAATGAGCGAAACTGCGTCGAAGATGATTGGTTTGCGCGAGATTCGTGAGTTGCTCGACGGGAAGATGTCGGTCTTGCAATGTGTTGCCCAAATTCAACAGGCGAGCCGGCGTTATGCCAAAAGGCAGTTGACCTGGTTTCGGCGCCAAACTAATTTTGAAGCGCTGAATTTATCGCTTCTAAGTCACCACGAAGCCGTGAAATGGATTTCGCAAAGAGCTTCTCGCTCTCTTGCGCAAGGGAATGATTGAAACAGGCCCGAAAAAAGCACGGGAGCGCGCTCTGTTAATTGGCCTGGAGAAGGACGGCGTCTCGAAATGGGACCTGCGCGATTCGCTGGAGGAATTGCGCGAGCTGGCGAACTCGGCCGGAGCGGAAGTGGTCGATACCGTTACGCAAAAGTTGCCGAAGCCAACCGCGCCTTACTACATCGGCAAGGGCAAAGCGGAATTAATCAAGGATTCGCTGCAAGATCGACAAGTTACTTCCGTAATCTTCGACGACGAACTTTCGCCGGCGCAGGGGCGCAATCTGGAAACTTTGCTCGCGCGCAAGGTTCTCGATCGCACGCAACTGATTCTCGACATTTTTGCTCAGCGCGCGCGCAGCCGTGAAGGCCGATTGCAGATCGAGCTTGCCCAATTGCAATATCTTCTGCCCCGTCTTACTCGCATGTGGCATCACCTTTCTCGGCAAACCGGTGGAATCGGCACGCGCGGTCCCGGTGAGACGCAGTTGGAAGTCGATCGGCGTCGCGTGCAGGAACGGATCGCGCGACTCGAGCGCGAGCTTGAATCGGTCCGCAAGACGCGCGCCGTGCAACGTCAAGGTCGCAAGCGACATCAATGGCCAGTCGCCGCGGTGGTTGGTTACACGAACGCGGGCAAATCGACGTTGTTGAATTTGCTCACCGGCGCGGACGTTGTCGCCGTGGACAAACTTTTTGCCACCCTCGATCCGACTACGCGTAGTTTTGTTTTGCCTAACAAACAGCGTGTTTTGCTCACCGATACGGTTGGCTTTCTGCGCAAACTTCCGCACACATTGATCGAATCATTCAAGGCGACGCTCGAAGAAGTGAGCGAAGCCGATCTGCTTATTCATATCGTCGATCTTAGCCATCCGCGCGTGGATGAGCAGATGGAAGCGGTGGACGCGGTAATCAAAGAGATCGATGCATTCGGCAAACAGACGCTCATTGTTTTCAATAAGATCGACCGTTTCAAAAACCGGGAGTTGGCCGACATTTATGCGAAGCGATTTCCGGGCAGCGTGGCAATCTCTGCGCGCACCGGCGAAGGCGTTGATAAATTAGTGCATGCGTTGCAGGAAGCGCTCAGTTCCTGGCGTCTGCGCACCCGCTTCCGCCTTCCGTCAAATGAATCCGCCTTGATCGCGGAGATCCACCGCGTTGGTCACGTCCTTGAATTAAAATACGAAGAAAACGACGCCTTAATCGTCGCGCACGTTCCGCCAGAGCTTGCACAGAAGCTGGAGCGGTTCGCGTTGTAGCCGCGGGCGCCCGCGGCTCCGACGAAGAACGGGCATTGCAAGATCGAAACCGAAGGGAATAATGCGCGCATGACCACTCGAGAACGCGTGGCGCAACTGCTCGACGTTTGGCCGAACGTTTATCCGGATGCGCATTGTGAACTCGATTTCAAAAATCCGCTGGAGCTGCTCATCGCGACAATTCTTTCCGCGCAATGTACGGACAAGCGCGTGAACATGGTCACGCCGGCATTGTTTAAGAAATACCGGAGGGCGGCGGATTACGCGAAAGCGCCCCAGCCTGAACTGGAATGCGCGATTAGATCGACCGGGTTTTTCCGGAACAAAGCGAAGAGCATTCGCGCGGCAACATCGACAATCGACAAAAAGTTTGGCGGTAAAGTTCCCGATTCGATGGAAGAACTGCGTGAATTGCCGGGTGTCGGCCGAAAAACCGCAAACGTCGTGCTCGGCAATGCCTTTGGAAAGAACGAAGGGATCGTCGTGGACACGCACGTGGCGCGTTTGTCGCAGCGGCTCGGCCTAACGAAACAGAAAGACGCGGAAAAAATCGAGCGCGATTTAATAAAACTCGTTCCGCGCAAGCATTGGACGAACTGGAGTCACTGGCTCATCTGGCATGGCCGGCGCCGCTGTTACGCTCGAAAACCGGATTGCGGGCATTGCGAAGTTTTTCGACTTTGCCCGAGCGGCAAAATTTTCCTGCGAACCGGAGAAGCAAAGAAATCCGAGGCCACCGTCGATTGATTTGCGTGCTTAGCGCAATTCCGGCGGTTCGATGAGTGCGTGATTTCCGTCGCGCTCCGTCGTTTTGCGGATGCGCTGAAATTGTTTTTCGAGCGTTTTCAGGTCTTCGTCGGAAAGTTCTTTAAGATCGGGAAGTTCATTTCGCGCGCCTTTGAGGGCGCGGATGATCTCATCCAGTTTCAAATGGACCGCTTTGGCATCGCGGTTCTGGGTGTTCTGGATCAGGAACACCATGAGAAAGGTGATGATCGTTGTGGCCGTGTTAATAATGAGCTGCCAGGTATCGGAGAAATGAAAGGTGGGACCGGTGAGGATCCATATCAGAATGACAAGTACGGCTCCGGCAAAGGCCCAGGCACTCCCAAGGATGATAGACGAACGACGTGCAAAGACGCGAAACGCATCGCTGACCACGCAAAAGAAGTTCCGTTCCTTTTCTTGCTCCATTAACTTTTCGATTTGCGTCTCCCTCATGATGCCATTTTTGTTTCGAACGCGAGTTTGAAAGTGCGTGCATAAGATCGACGATGCGCGCCTGACTCTGTCGCTGAAGCCGGCGTTGATTTTCCTCCCGGTTTAAGGAAAACTTACCAGCCGAGTTCATGCAGCACATCACCGCTTTTTCCCGACCGCAAACTGTCCCGGCCGTTCCGGCTGCCATGCCGCGAAAGAATTTGTGGATTCTGGATAGCTGGCGCGACCTGATTCTCTACGTCTGCACGCCGCTGTTGCTCGTGCCGATGTTCGTCCTGGCACAGGCGCGTTGGAGCGCGGAAGACATTTATCTTTTTGTCGCTGCTTTCGGGGCGATGGGTCACCACTTGCCAGGAATGATTCGCGCCTACGGCGATCGCGCACTATTCCAGCGCTTTAAATGGCGCTTCATTTTTGCACCGATCTTTTTGGTGGTCGTCTGCGTGATGTTTTTTTGGTGGGACCTTAAAGGTATTGTGCTGATCGCTTTTGTCTGGGGCGTTTGGCACGGCATGATGCAGACGTATGGGTTCTGTCGCATCTACGATGCCAAGGTGGGCTCATTCGCTGCGCTGACGCGTCGCCTCGATTTCGCATTGTGCGGGATCTGGTTTGGCACCGCGGTCCTTCTTTCGTCGCAGCGAATGACGGATACACTGGACAGCTATTATTCCGCGGGCGGACCTTTCATTCCGCCCGGACTTCTCCGAGCGGTGCAGCAAGGGGCGTTTGCATTGGCTCTCGGAGTTGCAGGCCTATTCCTGGCAAATTTTATCTGGATGTGGATCCGCGGGAAGCGGCCAAATCCGGTAAAGCTTGCCCTTCTCATTACGAGCATTTCTTTTTGGTGGTACTGCAACAACATCGTGGCCAGCGTTCTCGTTGGCATTGCGTTGTTCGAAGTATTTCACGATGTGCAGTATCTCTCGCTGGTTTGGATTTATAATCGTAAACGGGTTGAGACAGACAGCTCGATCGGCGGGTTTATGCGTTTCGTATTCCGGCGCAGTGGCTCGCTGGTCGGCCTTTACGTGGGCCTGATCTTCGCCTACGGGGCACTCGGTTATTACAAGTCGAGCATCGGAATCGACGCAATCAAACGCATTCTCACCGGTGTGGTGACGGCGTCGGCGCTCCTGCATTTTTATTACGACGGGTTCATTTGGAAGGTACGAGAGAAATCCACTCGACAATCTCTCGGCATCGGCGGCGGCACAGCCGACGTTTCGACAAATGGCTTTCTCCCAAGTTGGGCCTTGCACGGCGCGAAATGGGTAGCTGTTTTTGTCATTCCGCTGGGGATACTCTGGTTCAGGGAGATGCGCGTCCCTCAGAGTCAACTCGAACGTCTCGCCTTGATCGTCGCCGATCTTCCGGTTGGTGCGCGGGCGCATTTCAATTACGCCACCGCTCTGCAAGAAGCTGGCCGCCTCGATGAAGCGGCCGAGGAATTCTCCACTGCGCTACGTTTTAATCCCCGTTCCGCGAAGGCGCATGTCAATCTGGCGGCAGTCCTGATCGGCAAAGGAAAATTGGAAGAGGCGCGGACCCATTTTGAAGAGGCGTTGCGGATCGAACCTAACAACGCCGAGTTCCACTCCGGTTATGCCTATCTTCTGGAGCGACTCGGCCACCCCCAGGAAGCCGAGGCGGAATGCCAAGCTGCCGTCCGGGTAGAACCAAAGTCCGCGCTGGCCTGGCATAGCTACGGCGCCTTCCTGGAAAAACAGGGGAAGCTGGAGGACGCAATTGCGCAGTATCGGCACGCTGTGCAGGTTGATCCTCGTTTGGGTGATGCTCATATCGATCTCGCGAGTGCGCTTTTCGTAAAGGGCGATTTACCAGAAGCGAAGGCGCATTTTCTGGAGGCCTCCCGGCTCGAACCAAAGCTCGCCCAACCTCATAACTACCTGGGGGAGATTTTCATGCGCGAAGGCAACGCTTCCCAGGCGATCGTGCAATTCAAAGAAGCGTTACGTCTTCATCCCGACTTTCCAGAGGCCGAGGAAAACTTGCGCATCGCAAAGGCTAGCGACCCTCAGTTTCTTTTGCAATCGCCCAAGTAGAATCTTTGATTGCCCGCGCTCTGCATCTCAATCTGGATGACGCGTGGCGGGATCAGCCGTTTGGCCTGCCCATTGTTGATGCGCGTGAGCAGGGGCCGCAACTTCGCTTCTCCGCGCCGCCGCGCTTGATCGACAAGTTCTATCGCGAGTTTGAATCGCGGCTCGCGCCATTTTTGCTTTACGGCTCGGGCGATTTTCACCATCTGAGCGCGCTCTGGATCCGCCGTGTCGCGCAACCGCTCATTGTTGTTTCGTTCGACAATCATCCCGATTGGGACATTCGCCCGCCGAAGTGGTGCTGCGGCGGGTGGATCAATCGTGCGCTGGAGCTCCCGCATGTCCGGCGCGTCAGCGTTTGGGGCTGCGGCAATTTTGAGTGCTGGTGGCCACGACAGCTTTTTGGAAATCGCCGCGCGGAACGCGCCGGCCGTCTGGAAGTTCATCCCTGGGCCGATCAGCGGCCGATGAAAGATCGACAGCGGCGCGGAGCGATTTTGCGCGAGAATTGGCGGGAACATTTTGAAGGATTCATTAGAAATCTCGACGGAACGAACGTTTACGTTACGATTGATCTCGATTGTCTTGCCGCAGGAGAAGCAGTGACAAACTGGGAGAGCGGCCGGTTTACGGTTGCCGATCTTGAGTGGGCGTTACCCATGCTGCGGGACTCTTGCCGAATCGTTGCCGGCGATATTTGCGGCGCGTTCTCGGAACCGAGCTATGCCCGCTGGAAACAGCGCTTCGCATCGGAATTCGATCACCCAAAACTTGCGCGACCGAATGCGCAGGAAATTCAAAGAATCAATTTAGCCGCGCTCGAACGAGTCTGGCCGCTGATGCTGTAGGGCAAGCGTTGCTCAACAACTGTAGGGGACGCTGCTAGCGTCCCGTTGTCGGGAAGCAAACTGCTTCCCCTACAGGCTACAGACAACCGATGCAGCAGGTCTGCCGATGAGGACGTCGGCAGCTACAACGTTTAGCTCATTGAGACGAGCACGACGCCGGCAGTGATCAACAGCGCCCCAATAATCAGTTGCGGGGTCAACTTTTCCTTCAGCATGACGGCAGCCATCACGCTGATGATGATGACACTCAGGCCTTGAAACGGGTAAAGATAACTGAGATCGAAGCGTTGCAGCAGACCGAGCGTTAGAAAAAACGAAATCGTCATCAAAAAAATGCCGCAGCCCAAAAGCGCGACGAACCTTGGCTGGCGAAGGCCATGCACGACAGTGGATTCCATGGCGTGTTTCAAAATGAGCTGACCGCCGACGAATGTGACGAGAGCGAGAAGAATTAGAACGAGCGATAACAAAGTCATAATCGTTCCTCCAGTCGTGCGACCGGTTTCGCTGTCACGGCCAGACCTATGATTACCAGCGCGATGCCGCACCAGCGTCGCGGGGAGATTGCTTCGCCCAAAAAGAACCAGCAGCCCAACGGCACCAGAATATCGACCACTCGCGACAGGGGAAAGGCGACGGTGAGCGGAATATATCTAAGAACATAAAGCCAGCTGATGAAGCTGATGATCACAAAAATAATTCCCAGCCAGACGAGCGGCGACTCCAGTCCGGTAACTCC
>DATMPQ010000169.1:0-21568 GCA_035567015.1 Chthoniobacterales bacterium
AACGCGCTAATTCTCGATCACTCGGGAATTGTAAAGGCCGATATCGGCATCAAAGACGGACGTATTGCTGCCATAGGCAAAGCCGGCAATCCTGACGTCCAACCGAACATCGACATTATTATCGGTCCTGGAACCGAGGTGATCGCCGGTGAAGGTAACATTGTCACTGCCGGCGGCATCGACACGCATGTCCATTACATCTGCCCGCAGCAGATCGAGGAGGCGCTTTATTCAGGCCTCACCACAATGATGGGTGGTGGGACAGGTCCAGCGGTCGGAACGGCTGCCACGACTTGCACTCCAGGACCCTGGCATATTGTGCGGATGCTCCAGGCTGCCGATGCCTTTCCCATGAATCTTGGCTTCTTCGGCAAAGGTAATGCAAGCTTGGCGCCGGGTCTCGTCGAGCAGATCGAGGCCGGAGCGTGCGCCCTGAAGCTTCATGAAGACTGGGGTACAACTCCCGCTGCCATCGATTGCTGCCTTTCTGTCGCGGATGACATGGATGTGCAGGTTGCTATTCATACCGACACGTTAAACGAGAGCGGTTTCGTCGAAAGCACTATCGCAGCGTTCAAGGGCAGAACCATCCACACGTTTCACACCGAAGGAGCCGGTGGCGGGCATGCCCCAGACATCATCAAAGTGTGCGGTGAAGCGAATGTCCTCCCAGCTTCGACAAGTCCGACGCGTCCGTACACAGTGAATACGACCGATGAGGCGCTCGATATGGTCATGGTCACTCATCACCTCGACCGTCGTGTTCATGAGGATGTCGCCTTCGCCGAGAGCCGCATCCGCAAGGAAACAATAGCGGCCGAGGACATTTTGCACGATTTGGGCGCACTCTCTATCATGTCGTCGGATTCTCAGGCAATGGGCCGCGTTGGAGAGGTGATAATCCGTACATGGCAGACGGCCGATAAAATGAAGAAGCAATTCGGGCGGCTGGCCGAGGAGAAAGGCGACAACGACAATGTCAGGGCGCGGCGCTATATCTCGAAATACACAATCAATCCGGCGATAGCTCAAGGCATTTCCACTTATGTCGGCTCGATTGAAGTCGGAAAGCTCGCCGATCTCTGCATCTGGCAGCCAGCCTTTTTCGGCGTGAAGCCTGACATGGTGCTGAAAAGCGGTACGATCGTCGCTGCAGTCATGGGCGACCCCAACGCTTCCATTCCTTCCCCCCAGCCGGAATATTACCGTCCAATGTTCGGTGCGTTCGGCCGCTCCTTGACGGAAAGCTCGGTGACCTTCGTCAGCCAAGCCGCGCTGGCAAAGAGTGAGAGGCTTGGACTCGCAAAGAAGCTTCTCCCCGTCACGAACACCCGCAAGATCGGGAAGCGTTCCATGATTTTGAATAGCGCCACTCCGACCATGGCGGTTGACCCGGAAACCTATGAAGTGCGCGCGGATGGCCGGCTTCTCACCTGCGAACCCGCAAAAGTGCTGCCAATGGCGCAACGCTATTTCATGTACTGATGCGACGATGCATTGCGCTTCACTTCATCGCCCCGCCGGACATTGGCCAAAAGAAAAGGCCGCAGGCTCTCTCACTCTCGATTTCGACGCGCGCCATCGCCGTCGCATTTGCCTGACTGCGGATGAAGGCGAAGATGTCCTTCTGGATCTCCCGAAGGCGGTTGCAATGGCCGATGGAGATGGCTTGCAACTTGACGATGGGAGATGGCTAAAGGTCCAGGCCGCTGCGGAGCTTATTGTCGAGGTCAGGCATAAAGATCCCAATCAGCTTATGCGCCTTGGTTGGCATCTGGGCAATCGGCATTTGCCGACCGAAATTCGAAACCAGGCTCTTCGCATTCGGCCCGACCATGTGATCGAAAATATGCTCCGTGGCTTCGGAGCGGACCTTGTAAGGGTGCAGGCTCCCTTTCAACCCGAAGGCGGCGCTTACGGCGGCCATGGCCACCAGCACAAGCATGATGAAAGTGAGCATCATCATGAGTGATGATCTGCGCAAGCGGTCCGCCTATGCCCTATTTTGAGAGAAACGGGCAGGCGGAAGGCAGCGGTTTCGAATGCTGCGTAAGAATAAGGACCTTGGCGTGACGAGAAAATTTGATCTGGTCGTCATCGGAACAGGCACGGCGGGTGGTAGCGCCGGATTTGGATGTCGCTCGGCCGGTTGGAAGGTTGCCATTGTGGATTCGCGGCCATTCGGCGGCACGTGCGCGCTCCGAGGTTGCGATCCAAAAAAGGTGCTGGTTGACGCGACGGAGGTAATCGAGCGCAGTCGCGGGATGGCTGGCAAGGGAGTCTCGAACGGCCTTAAAATGGAGTGGCCAGCGCTGATGCGGTTCGAGCGGACTTTTACTCAGCCTGTTCCGGCAGATCGTGAGCAGGGATTCTCAGAAGCAGGCATCGCTGTTTTTCACGGGCGCGCTCGTTTCATCGATAAAACCACGATCCAGGTGGGGAGTAAAACGCTAATCGGTCGATTTGTTCTCATCGCGACGGGCGCGTGGCCGGCGAGATTGCACATTCCCGGGGAAGAGCACCTAACGACGAGTGACAACTTCCTTGAGCTGGATGTTCTTCCTCGGCGAATTCTTTTCGTTGGAGGCGGCTACATCTCGTTTGAATTCGCACACGTTTCGGCACGATCGGGTGCTCAGGTGCAGATACTCCATCGGAGTGCGCGCCCGCTGGAGGAGTTCGATCCCGACATGGTGGCGCGGCTCGTCAAAGCCACAGAAGAATTGGGTGTCGCTGTTCGGCTGAACACCGCAGTGCAGAGGATCGACAAATCTTCCGGCCATTTCACCGCGCACGCGTCTGTCAACGGAGCTGCGCAAGCTTTTGAAGGTGACATGGTCGTGCACGGCGCTGGCCGGCTTCCAGAAATCGATGATCTGGATCTCGAAAAGGCGGGTATCGAGCGCGAAAAGCGCGGCGTTATTGTGAACGAATACCTGCAGAGCATCTCAACTCCCGCCGTCTACGCCGCTGGAGATGCGGCGGCAACCGGCGCACCGCGATTAACCCCCGTAGCAGCAATGGAGGGCGAAGTGGTGGCGGCGAATTTACTCAAAGGTAATCATCGAAAGCCGGACTACGCAGCGGTAGCTAGCATTGTCTTTACACTTCCATCTGTCGCAAGGGTCGGGTTGCCTGAATCAACCGCAAAAGAACGAGGACTGAAGTTCCGGGTGAATCACCAGGACACATCGGATTGGAATTCTTCTCGGCGACTGGGAGCGAAGCACTCGGCTTTTAAGGTGTTAATCGAAGAGGGCAGCGATCGAATTCTCGGGGCACATGTGATCGGGCCGCACACCGAGGAGCAGATCAACCTTTTCACCCTGGCAATTCGCTCTGGAATTCGAGCGAGCGACATCGAGCAGACGCTTTTTGCCTATCCAACGGGCGCATCGGATTTGAGCTACATGGTTTAGACAATCACGAGGACGAGCATAAATCGGGTAACACATGTGGAGCTAAGATATGAATCAAAAAAGGCGACCGGTTTAAACTAATTACAAGACGACTGCCATTGCTGGCAGCGCTGGCGCTCTTCGCGAGACATCACAAACAAGGAAGACAATTCATGAAATCGAAAAACAAACTGATAATCTGCGCGTTTGCGACAGCGCTTGGGCTGCTGCCACTTCAAGCGCGCGCCGGAATATGGTCGCATGGATGGGATTTCTCCGTCCCGGTCACCAGTCGCCAGCAAGCGGAAAGCTTAAAGCCGGGAACGAAGCTCGCGATCTCGTGCGCGAAGTGCAAGACCGTCCAGGTGATGGACGTGGACAAAAAGGGCGAGTTCCTCACTTGGTTCACGCCAAAAACCAAGCACACGTGCGCCGGCTGCGGCGGCACATGGCAGTATGTAAACGTCGCCAAGGACGCGCGGGGCGGCTATACGCACACCTGCTCGAAGTGCGGTGACAAGTCGATGTATTGCTACTCAACCACCCATCCAGTCGGGAGGACGAAAGGCATGTGAGGACGAGACTTCAGCTGACAGCAAGGAAAAGGAAACCAAATAAGAGAGTTCATTGGATTACAAGATGGACGAGGCACAAATCGAATTCGACTCAAAAAAACCACGCCCGAGAAAATTGTGGCTGCATTCAACTATGCGAACTTGGGTTTTCGGGTCGAGCAGTCGAAGCCAAGCCGCAACTAAGTCGAAGCCTCAATGGAGAGGAGGAAGAGGAGTCCTCATGTCAGATTGTTGCTCGATAGGAGAACAGTACCGTTTCCCGGCGCCGGCGCTCTTGCGCTTGCAAAGCTGGCTCTCGGCTGCGTTTCCAACGGGTGCTTACAGTTATTCCCATGGTCTCGAATGGGCTGTTGAAGCAGGATATATAAATGACCGTAAAAGTCTTGTCGATTGGCTTGACGCAGACCTTTGTTACGGCTCCGGACGAAACGAAGCGATCTTCTTCTATCAGGCGTGGCGCTGTGCGATGAAGCACGATCGCGCAAAGTTATTTGAAATTGCCGAGTTGGCAGCGGCCTTTCGTGGAACCTCGGAATTTGCGCTCGAATCATCACAGCAGGGGGCAGCCTGCCTCGCGACGCTGCGCAAGGTATGGCCCGATCGCCTCCTGGACTGGCTTTCGGAAATACTGTGCGAACGCCATGTTCGACCTGCCCTCTCTGTCGTTCTTGGAGTTCGCTCGGCAAGGCAGCGCATTCCAGCTAGCCTGGCCTTGCCCGCCTTCCTGCAAAGTTATATCGCCAATTTGGTGACCGCCGGGGTTCGACTGATCCCCCTTGGTCAAACTGATGGGCAGCTTGCCATCGCTGAGCTTGAGGGAGCGGTGCTGGCCGCAAGCGTGCCAGCCAAAAAGGCGATGATTGCCGATCTTGGATCCGCCGCGTTTATGGTAGATCTCGCGTCGATGGAACACGAAACTCAATACACGAGGTTATTTCGCTCATGACTCTACAGATGACTGCGACACTCGCACGACCGGTCGTTCCAGCCGCCGAGGAGCGGGCCCGGCTGAAGGAGGGAGTACACATCGAACGTAGCTCTCGTCGGGTGGGGACGTACTTTGGTGGCAAGCTGATCGCCGACAGCGAGCACGTTCTCCTCGTCTATGAAACGAAGCGACCGCCAGCCTACTGGTTTCCGATTGCGGACGTCCGGATGGAGTATCTGGAGGCTTCACGCCAAGCGGCGGACACGATTCGCTGGAACTTGGTGGTAAAGGATCGCATCACTCATAACGCAGCCCGCGCTTACCTCAAACCGACTGATGATCGAGCCGCACTCGAGGGCCACCTCACCTTTTTCTGGGATAAGATGGACGCGTGGTTCGAGGAGGATGAGCAAGTCTTCGTTCATCCTCGAGATCCGTACACTAGGGTCGACACGGTCCACAGCTCGAGGCACGTGCGCGTGGAAATTGGCGGCGTGACACTGGGGGAAACTCGCCGGCCCATGCTCCTCTTCGAGACTGGACTGCCGACCCGTTACTACATTCCGAAGCTGGACGTACGCATGGATCTGCTCGAGCCCTCCGAGTATGTCACGAGCTGCCCGTATAAGGGAGCGGCGCGCCACTGGTCGGCTCGGGTGGGCGACACGCTCGTCAAGGACATTGTGTGGAGTTATCCGGCGCCAATTCCCGAGTGCCCGAAGATTGAAAACCTGCTCAGTTTCTACAACGAGCACGTCGACCTGTACGTCGATGGGGTGCTGCAAGATCGACCAATCACGCCGTTCTCTTAGGTTATTCCGCTCATGACTTTTGATGCTAATGCAGACTCCCAAACCCGACCTTTGCGTGTCGGCGTCGGCGGCCCGGTTGGCTCAGGCAAAACCGCGCTGGTTGAAGCCCTGTGCAAGCGGCTCCGGGACGACTACGACATTTACGTGATTACGAACGATATTTACACGAAGGAAGACCAGCTCATTCTCACACGCGCGGAAGCTCTGCCTGCGGAGCGCATCATGGGCGTCGAGACCGGCGGCTGTCCTCACACCGCGATTCGGGAGGATGCTTCCATGAACCTCGCTGCCATTGAAGACATGAACCAGAAATTCCCGCATGCAGAATTATGCTTTATCGAGTCAGGGGGCGATAATCTTGCAGCGACCTTCAGCCCCGAGCTGGCGGACTTAACGATCTATGTGATCGACGTCGCGGCAGGTGAAAAAATACCTCGCAAGGGCGGCCCTGGTATTACGCGCTCCGATCTTCTCGTTATAAACAAGATAGATTTAGCGCCTCTAGTAGGCGCAGACCTTGAGGTAATGGAAGCGGATGCGCTGAGAATGCGCGTAAAGCGACCTTTCATCTTTACGAACTTAAAGAAGGGCGTAGGTGTCGATCAAATCGCAAAGTTTGTCATCGAGAAGGGCGGATTAGCAAAGTCGGCTCCGGCTCGATCCAATGTTCGATCCGCTTCGGAATGATCCGCGCTTCCAAAAACTCTGCGAAGATAAACCGAAGTGAAGATCGACAATTTCTTCTCTGAGCTGAAGCGGCGCAATGTTTACAAAGTTGTCGTTGCCTATGCGGTTGTTGGGTGGCTGTTGGTTCAAGTTGCTACGCAGGTTTTTCCGTTCTTCGAAATTCCGAAGTGGGGTATTCGGCTGGTTGTGCTTGCGATTATCGTCGGCTTTCCGATTGCTCTCGTGATGGCGTGGGCGTTTGAAACGACCCCGCAAGGGATCAAGCGGACGGAGATCGCCGATGCGATGCCAGCAACGGCGATACAGAAGAACCGCGCATGGATTTATGTCGTGATCCTTGGCGCATTGTTGTCAGTTGGCTTGTTCATGCTCGGTCGTTACGGCTTTCGCGAGAAAAATTCATCAGCGGGCGAATTGCAGGCAAAATCGATTGCCGTGTTGCCGTTTGAAAGCCTGAGCGAAGACAAGAGCAACGCTTACTTCGCGGAGGGCGTGCAGGATGAAATTCTGACACGGCTCGCGAAGATCGCAGACTTGAAAGTCATCTCGCGCACTTCGACTCAGCATTTCAAGAGTTCGCCGGACAATCTGCCGCAGATCGCAAAGCAGCTTGGCGTGGCAAACATCCTCGAGGGCAGCGTGCAGAAAGTGGCCGATCAGGTCCGGGTGAACGTGCAACTGATTAACGCCACAAGCGATGCGCACTTATGGGCGGAGAGTTTTGATCGCCAACTTACTGACATTTTCCGCATTGAAAGCGAGATTGCGAAGACGATCGCCGATACGTTGCAAGCGAAGCTCACCGGTTCGGAAAAGCGAGCGATCGCCGCCCAGCCGACGGAGAACACCGAGGCTCACGAATTCTATCTCAAAGGCCGATATTTTTGGAACAAGCGCACCGCCAACGATTTCAAAACCGCGATCACTTACTTTCAGAAGGCGATCGACAAAGATCCAAATTACGCGCTCGCTTATGCGGGTATGGCTGATTCGTACGGGCTTCTCTCCGGCTGGCGTGGGGGGAGCCCACAAGAGTCTTTTCCGCCGGCAAAAACAGCTGCGAAAAAGGCGCTCGCGCTCGACGACACGCTGGCTGAAGCGCACACTTCCTTGGCGAAAATTCTTTTCGCATACGATCTCGACTTCGATGGGTCGATCAGGGAATTTCGGCGAGCGATTGAGCTGAATCCAAACTACGCGATGGCGCATCATTGGTACGGCAATGGACCGCTCGCGCAGTCAGGCCGGTTCGATGAGGCGATCGCCGAATGTAAGCGGGCCGTCGAGCTTGATCCCTTGTCACTCATCAACAACACAGATCTCGGCAACACTTACTACTTCGCGCGCCGTTATGAGCAAGCCACCGAGCAGCTGCGCAAAACCTTGGAAATGGACCCTGGTTTTTACTACGCCCAGTACAGCCTTGGTCAGGCCATTGAGCTCAAAGGCGACATTGTCGGCGCGATGGCCGCTTACCAGAAGGCGCGAGCGTTAAACGATGATCCTGAGGTGCTCGCGCTGCTCGGCCACGCTTATGCCTCCTCGGGCAATAAGACCGAGGCATTGAAAATACTTGACCAACTGAAGGAGCTATCCAAAAAGCGATATGTTTCAGCGTACAACTTTGCCATTGTTTACCTCGGACTCGGCGACAAAGAGGAGGCGCTTCGCTGGCTCCAAAAAAGTTATCAAGATCGAGCCGGCTTTGACATTGCCGCTATTAAAGTTAACCCCTTTCTCGACCCACTACGCGACGATCCGCGTTTCGAAGCCCTCGCTGACAAAATTGTTCCGCGCGGCACGAGGTAACGCGCGTGAACCCGAGAACTTCTTCGCAGAGCTCAAATATCGTTCTTTGGGGGTCGGCTGGCTTTTTCTTCGCGGGAGCATTCATGGCCGTGGCACGAAAACGGGGATCCGGAGGGACCGGCAGACGGGTTGCAGGGATGAGAAACCCAATTGGGACATTTGTCCCAATACTCGTACCAAACCCCTTACTTTCAGGTGTTTCCGGGCGCACGCGGGCGCGATGAATCTAAGCTGCGTTCGACTGACTGAGAAGAGGAGAAATGTGACCGACAAGAGAAAAAAGGGATAATGTGACCGGACGTGGCGAAAATGATGTCCTTGCTGACTAAACACCGTAGAAATGATGTCTTGTAACCTAGCTCTACGTGGGGAAAAGGGGTAAAATGCTCATTGTTCCTCTGGGTATTCTTTGAACCGTACGACTGCGACCCATCTACCGGGACCGTCTGGGTGGCACTCGATTTTGCACCGGCAAGAAGCTGGTGGGTCCACCTCGCCGTCGACTCGTTTCGCTTTGGTATTCATGACATCGATTGCGTCATCTAGGTCATTCCGAAGTGAAATTAAAAGTTTAAGTGCGCGATCCTTGGTCATATTTAGTCAGCGGTCCGGTAGCGGCAACGCCACCTTTTCCCTTTCCATCCGTTCCAGGGCTTCACGGCGCAGGTCTTGGAGCTATTGAATTTCCTCGGAGTCACAGACGAACAGGTTTTGGCTATCGCCTCCTGTTTGGATAGCAACCTTTGTTCCCAGGGTTTTGACTGCGCGCCGAAAAGCCTTGGCCGGGATTAAGGCGGCTGGCGAAGCGGGCGATTGGCGCGCGGTGGAGACTTTCCTGCTCATGTCGTTCGCTGCCGATTACCGGCGGCGACGCGAACATCAATGTAACTGCGACGGCGACCTCACAGTAGGCAACCGTAGTCTGTGATGAACACCAACGGCAACGGCTGATTGAGATGCGCGAGAAGCTGCTGGCAGGGCGCAATGACGCTCGTGTTGGGGATACTGTTTACTGGTGGTGTCGTGGCAAACACTGACGCCGGCCTCCACGTCGTCTCGAGCCCGCAGATCGCCGGGCAACTAAACGCGACCGCGGCGACCGCCGACAATGACATCTGGGCGGTCGGCTTCAGTGACCTAACGGCGCAACGGTTTGTAACCGGCAGGCTTCGCATTTCAGTGCGCGCAGATTTTTAGCGAATGGCGTATGCCTCAAGAGAGCGGTGCACGTTTTCAATCGCCGTGCCGCCTTCGCCAACGGCAGCGGCGCAACGCTTGACTGAACCCGAGCGCACGTCACCCGCCGCGAACACTCCGGGACGGCTCGTCTCCAGCGGTTCGGGCAGGCGGCTCATCTTCTGCCACTCCGGCGATTGCGCCACCGCTGCCCCGGTAAGTATGAAACCTTTCGTATCACGCTTGATCTCGCGGGGAAGCCAAGCGGCGTTCGGTAAAGCGCCAATCATAGAAAACACCGCTGGTGTTTCGACTGTGCGTCGCTCGCCGCGGCGCGTGTCCTCAAGTTCGACTGATTCCAACTTCCGGCGCCCACTCATTCTCGTGATTTCGGTGTGGTAGAGAATCTCGATGTTCTCCCTTGACTCAATGCGCCGCGAGAGATAGCTGGACATGCCCTTCGTTAGTGTGTCGCCGCGCGCGACGAGCAGCACCTTCCGGGCGCCTTCGGACACGAACATTGCAGCCTGACCAGCGGAGTTGCCCGCACCGGCGACGATTACAGTTGATCCCTGACAAAGCTGAGCTTCAAGCGGCGTTGCTGCGTAATACACACCGGACCGTTCGAACTCTTCTCGCCCTTCCGCTTCGAGTCTGCGGTAGTCTGCGCCCGTCGCGATAATCACCGCCTTCGCCCGAAGCACTGCTTTGCGACCCTCGATTTGCAGAAAGTGCGGATACTCCGCATCAGATGCGTAGCCAAGTGACAGCACCTGAGAGGGCGTAGTGAATTTCGCGCCAAAACGATAAGCCTGCAGTTGCGCGCGGTGCGTGAGATCGCCGCCGCTGATGCCAGTGGGAAAGCCGAAGAAGTTCTCGATCAGCGACGATGCTCCGGCCTGCCCGCCGGGCGCATAGCTTTCCAGCGCCACGGTGTTGAGCCCTTCGGAAGCCGCATACACCGCCGCCGCCAGGCCAGCCGGCCCGGCGCCAACAATTGCGACATCGCAGCGAATTTCTTCCTCCTCTTCTCCAGCCAGCGGCTGAAGCAGACCAGCCACCCGCGCGACTTCGCGCAACGAAGGCTGGCGCAAAGGCAGCCCCTCTGGGGTAATGAGCGCCGGTAGATCTTTCGGCGCGAGTTTTAGCCGTTGCGCAAGCGTTCGCCCATATTCGCTCGCCGCATCAACAAGCCTGTGCGGAAAGTGGTTCTTATCGAGAAAATCATCCAGGTGATGTCCTTCGCGTGAATCGGCCTCTGCTAGAACTCGCAGACCGGCAAACTCTCGATCGCGCTGCAAACGTTTACGTCGCATGATCAGCGCGCGCATGATCGGTTCACTTACACTGGGAATTTCAGCCAATGCTCGACGCAATCGCGTAGCGGGAATTTGCAAAATCTCGGATTGCTCGGCTTTGCCACGCACATTTGCTACCACGGCGGTGCCGGTGAGCATCGCGATGTCACCGACGAAATCGCGCGGTCCGGGCGTCGCGAGAATTTGCTCCTGGCCGTCACGCGATTCAAAAACCTCCAGCTGGCCGCTCAGCACAAGGTTGAATGGAACGTCACGCTGACCGGCTCTGTAAACGGTTTCCCCGCGGTTGATAGTGCGCCGCGCGCCCAACGATTCCAAGGTCGCGACCTGCTCGTCACTGAGCTGCGGAAACGCAATACTCTCCGTGTCGCGGTAGAATTGCTCGTCACCTTCCTCTGGCCTCATACGCGATCCTGCGCACGACATTAACACGGCAATCAAAAGGAATGCTCCGGTTTATTTCCGCGCCCGGCGCTCGGGCGATCAGCTTGAATTCAACCTTTTGCTAATCGCGACTGCTCTCGCACTGCGAAGGTACGGACGAGAACAACGTCTCAAGCCCCTCCGCCAGAGTCGGGTCAGGCAGAATGGCATCGCGAAGCGCGGTATATGGCAGCCCTCCAATCATGGCAATCTGGACGGAAGACATGATCTCTCCTCCGTCCACGGCGAAGGCAGTGAAGCCAAGGATGCGATCGCCGTTAGGTTCCACAAGCGCCTTCAAAAATCCTCGTGTTTCAGAAAGTGTGCGCGCACGCAGTACCGCTTCCATGGGGATTTTGAACAAGCGATAGGCAATGCCTTGCGCTTTGGCCTCCTTCTCACTTAACCCGACGCGGGCGAATTCCGGATCGGTGAAAAGGCAGAACGGCACTTGCCGGCCAGTCGTCACATGGCTATGGCCAGCGAGGTTGTCACGAACCACTCGGAAATCATCAACGCTAATGTGGGTAAACTGCGGGCTGCCTCCTACCTCGCCGATTGTCCAAACGCCCGGTGCGGTCGTTTGCAAGTACTCATTCACCTTGACGTACCCGCGATCTGTCAGCTCGACACCGGCCAACTCCAGGCCTAGCCCCTCTGTGTCCGGGGTGCGCCCTGCCCGCACCAGCACATGACTACCCTCCAGCGTTTTCTCTACTCCATTTTGCTCCAGAACCATTCTTACCGACTCGCCCGACTTCCCCGCTATCCGCTTGATCTGTGCATTTAGAAGAATGTCGATGCCCTCGTCCTCGAACAGGTTGCGAAGACCTTCCGTTACATCTTCGTCTTCTCGATGGAGCAACCGGTCATTGCGCTCGATCACCGACACCTTGCTGCCGAATAGGCGCATGGCCTGGGATAGTTCTATTCCGACGTAGCCGCCGCCGATGACAAGAAGATGTTCAGGGACTTCGTCCAATTCGAGTGCTTCGACATGCGTGAGTGGCTGCGCCTCAGCAAGTCCTGGAGTCGAATCCAAAACTGCGCGCATACCGGCACTGATGATCACATTGGCTCCGCGGAGTTGACGCCTTGTTCCATCGGGCAATGTGGCCTCCAAAGTTCGGGGACCTATGAAGCGTCCGGAGGCGAGGATGAAGTGCGCTCCGCTCTTTTTGTAATTGTCGAGATACAGTTCGTTCAGGCCCGATACCATCCTGCGTTTGCGGCCACGGACGGCAGACATATCGACTGTGAAGCCTTCTTTAGCTATGCCGAAGTCTTCACTTCTGCGAATGTACGATGCAACCTTCGCACTGTGAATAATGTTCTTGCTGGGCAGACAGGCGATGTTGGGACACGATCCGCCAATGTATTTGCGGTCGATCACTGCGACACGCTGTCCTTGCGCAGCAAAGGTCCATGCGGCGATTGTCGATCCGGTGCCGCCGCCGAGGATCACAAGATCGTACTCTTCCGGTTTGCTGCCCTTAGGCGATTGAGTTTTCTCGCCATGAACCGGCATCTGTTGATCACTCACAAGCATCTCCTCGTTTTATCCGTTATCTACCATCATGCGAGGGCCGGCGATTGCGCGTCCGCAGGATTTTATCGTACCACTAAAGAGATAGGCCTCGTTCCCTCCTTCGAGATACAACGCGCAGTCGGCTGTGACGTTCCTTCAGTCGGAAAATCGATGACGACATCGCGAATCGGTTGTGAACAGCAGATGAGAAGGTTGCCGTACTCCGGGAAGTTCTGTATTACACCATGATCTCTTTGACCGCTTCCTATTCTGACACCCTGGTCTTTTTTGGAGCCACCGGCGACCTGGCCTACAAAAAAATCTTCCCGGCTTTACAGGCGATGGTGAACCGGGGCAAACTCAACATGCCGGTCATCGGGGTAGCCAAATCGGGTTGGAGCCTGGAGCAACTCAAAGCCCGGGCAAAGGACAGCTTAGAGAAACACGGGGGATTGGATCCGGAGGCCTTTGAGAAACTGTGTGGGTTGCTGCGTTACGTGGACGGTGACTACAACGATGCGGCGACGTTTGAGGCCCTTTGTCGGCAACTCGGTTCCGCGCAGCGTCCGGCATTCTATCTTGCCATCCCGCCCGCTGCGTTTGGTACGGTCGTGGAGCAACAGCGCATTAATCAGCAACAGGAAGCGATCAACAGTCAGTTAAAATCTGCGCTCGCGCAGCAGCAGAAGGACTTCCAAGCGACTGCCGCGCACCAGCAAGAGCAAATTGAAGCGCTTACTGCGGGCTTGCAGAAGGTGAGCGCGCAAGTCGAACTGAACAGGTCCGCCCCGCAAATAGCCCGGCAATGAGATCACCGCGGCTTTGATCTAATCAGCGCCGCGCAACTGCGGCGCGCCGTGTTCTGGCGCGGTTTATTGACTTTCGCTTTTGGCCGTCTCGCGCCATTCTGCGCTTGCTGCTCGCCGACAATAAAATCCTCCAAAACAGCTTACCGTGAATTCACCGTAAGCTTCGCATAATAAAAGCGCTTAAGTTCGGAACACAACCGCTAAGGTGAGAAGGCGCGGCGCGAGCACTTTTCTTTTCGCCTGTAGCTAGGAAAATTCCGGGGCTCTACGCAGCCGCCTCGCGAGCAATCCGTAGAGGGACCCGCGATTTTTTGAGCGCGGTGCTGCTGCATTATGCCATGATGCGAACGCAATCGCGCAAATCCAAGATTGTTAGGCTCAGGCCGGGTCACGTTTGTTTCAGTGAAATCGTTCATCGCTCTGCGCAGCCAGGCCAAGTGTTTACAGGCAAGCACGCGGGAATGCGATGCGTCAGTCGCTGCCAGCTCGTCGCCCCTGGAAAGGTTTATAACGGCGGCGCTCGCCAACTCCGGCTGTGGCACTCGCGGCGGCCCGTTCAAGGCGCGAATGTATGCTTGGTCCCTTTGGAAGGCTTCGCGGCTCGCGGCTTGGGCGATGCGGTGTTGTTCTTCCCGCTCTGCTTGCCGCTGCTCAGGCGTCGTGTAAGACAGCACGCCAAATGGAGAGGTGGTGGTAGACATAACAGGGTCGATTTCTTTTTTACAGTAACAGTAGCGCGCAAGCAACATGTAGTCTATGAATAAAGCGGGACAAAAGTTGGTTTGACATAGTATGCGCGTCCCGGTTCCTGTTACTGTTTGGCGGGGCTGGGACGCACGTTGTTATCGGCGGGGGGCAGTTCCTTAACTCGCGCTCCTGCCCATTGGTGCACCGGGCTTTGCGCTGGCAGTATTTCAGGTCGTCATGACTCATTGCTGGTTGTCGCGCTCCATAGCCTTGCAAGCGTCGGCAGCGCGCACTCGAGCCCGCCGAAGTGCTACCAGCAAGGAAACTATTTTCACGAAGTTTTCAGCGGTAGGCTCATCACCCAGTGCCCGCAACCGTGCAAGAGTATTCTCTACCGTTCGGGCTAGGTGTTCCCTCGCCTTATCAAAGTCTCTCTCTGCGTCTGTCATTTTCGGAACAATTTCGGGGTTTTGAGTTTCCAACTAGCTATAGCTATCAAATTTCGTTTTGCCGATTTTGTTCCAAATTGCGGCCACGGATTGAACGCGCCGCCAATGTTGGAACAGCTTACCGTGAATTCAAGGTAAGCTTCCGCTTACTTGCCGAGAGTGCACCATTCTTTGACCATCACCATAACGTTCTGGCGGTCAGGCGGCGAGAAGCGGTTGATCCATTGCGTCCATTTCTTGAAAACCACGTCCGCGAACGGGATTTCTTTTTTCTTGGCTGGTTTGCGCTTTGATTTCCCTGCTTTCTTCGCTGCCTTAGCCAGCTTCTCTTTTCCGGCCACAACATCGTCGAGCAAGCCGCCTTTGCGCGCCTTCTCGGCCATTTTGGCTTTGTGGATAGTCGTCCCCGCTTCTGTCGCGATCTTCTCCGCGACCGACCCTTGCACACCTTCTTTTTTGCCGAAGCTGCCAGCAGCGCGACCGGTTACGCTGTTTTCAACATAAGCGGTCGAGCGTTTATCGCCGCCGCCTGCACTTTGCCTATCCTTAGCTTCCTTCTCTAGCTCCGGCCCCCGAATCTTAGACACGAGCGCGGCCCGCTGGTCGTCGCTCAAGTGACGCCGGTGAACGTTGCGCGACAGTATCTCTGCCGGTATGGATTCATCCTTGCCTTTGAACACTTCCATCGGGATTGCGCCCGGTTTCAGTTTCAGGTCATGGGCGATCCTCCAACGTGTTAGACCGTCCAAGATGGTTGTCTTTTTCCGGTCAACCAATATCGGAATTTTGATGCCGTTCTGTTTGATGTCCTCTAACAGTTCGCCGCGCTCTCCAGTGGAAAGCGGTGCGACCGTGCTGAACATCTGGCACAACGGGTGAACTTTCATAGCTTTCATTGTGTTTTGTTCTTTCTGTTTTCTACTCCGCGTGATGGCGAAGCAGAGAAGCAGCGGCCTTTTTTTGTTGGTCGCTGCGACCTCTCAGCTCGGATTCGCTGAAAAACTCTAGGGCGCGATCAGTCTTGAATGCTACACGCGGGGCGACTTGCGATTGGTTAGGTCGTTTTGTCTTGCAAACCCGCGGCGTCAGCGTTCTTATTCGCATTAGTTATTGTTGTTTTGCGCCGCGCGATTTCTTTGCCGAGGTTGCGCGGCGTATTTTTTTGTTTAGTTCGGTTATCCGTTCGTCGTCACGGTTTTGTGCTGCGCCTCCATTTGCGCCTGGACGAAGCGCAGCACGTCCTGGTAGGGAACCAGCGTGATACCTCTTTCCTTTCCTTCGTCGCGAATGCGAATCAGCTTCCACCAGCCCTTGACTTCGCCGTTATAGTAAAAGGAACGACTGAATCCGAAAAACCTATCGGCTTCACCCGGGCGCGGCAGACGGTAAGTTGTCGGCTCCGGCGTAGTCGTAGTTGGCATGGGTGAACGTCAGCGACACGGGATGAATGGGGAATACCGACACTTTTTGCCGTAAAGTGTCGGTATTCCATCGGCGCTTCGCGGTGCTTAGCTATGCGTGCCACGCTGAACGACAAGCGTGGCCGTGCGACTCACTGGCATCGCGAACGGCGGCCCACTGGGGAGCTAGGAGGTAACGCGATTCGCTTCCAAGTAATACCCACCCCGCCCGATGTAACCATGCCAGCGGGGAAGCCGGTTCACCATTTTTGAGCCGGTCAAATTGTGAACGTGCGCCGTAGTGCCAGTAACAAAAGCGCTTTTCGCTCTACACTGGTTTGCGACAACGTTCCGAAGGATGTGGGGATGCGCCGCTTTCAAAGCAAGCAGGAATGGGCAACCGGGGGCGCAGTTAATCCATATCAAACGTCATACACGGCTCCAGGCAACTTCACTTATACGGCATGAGCTTTGACGCTTCGTTTCCCCTGGCGGGGGCGAAGTGTCGCCACTCACCACTGTTGCTTTCATTCCGGCATGTGCATTTATTCCGAGCAGTTGAGCGAAGGCGCTTTGGAGAAGCGCATAGCGACTGCGAGGCTTGAGCGAAATGGAGCAAAGTTATTTTTTCAGTGAGCGCGCGAATGGCGCGGACGGCGCTCAAGTCGTGCGCGTGGAATTCGACGGGGGGAGCACGTGCAACATTCCGAGGCTGGGATACGGGAAGGGGTATGGCAGTTATCGGATTGGTGAAGGGGCAGTGCGAAGAGTGCGGTTTGAAGGGGCAATGAGCGCGAACTGCGCTGAGATACTTACCCTTGTGGCAGCGATCACTGAGGCGAAGAGACAAGGCGCGCGAAAGTTGTTGGTTGTAGGCGATTCACAGATTGCGCTTAAATGGGCGAACGTGGCGGCGGGGAAACGCAAGGCAACAAAGGTCGGGAATACCAGCGACGGTTTTCAGAAGGCGGTAGTGTTACTCTATCAAGTTGCGCGTGATACTAAGATCGTAACACAATGGCAACCGCGCGAGCATTCGTTCAACACATTTGGCCACTGAAAGCGACTTGCGCCTTTAGTCGTTAGCGCTATCAGTTGCGCGCCGTCGTTTCGCTTTATCCAGCGTGGCAGCTTTTAAGGCGAACGATTCACCCTTGCCACGGTCTTTCGAGCAATTCGATACAGTGGCAGTTTTCTCTGCCTTTTGCTCTTTTGGTTGCCGCCATCCGCTGCGCGGATCGGGCGACAGGGGGCAACCCAGAATTTCGAAGCGGCGGCGCATGGCGTCTTTGTTTAGCTTTTTCCAAGTGGCACGGGTATCAACCCATTTAGACTTTTGGATGTCGATATCTGCAGCGTAAACTTCCGATAGAAAAGGCGGGCAGTGTGTTTCCGAGGCTTTGAAGTATGCTCCCAGAAGTCGCTCGTCGTCCTTTCCGCCGCGACGTTTTCCTTCGAGCGCATCAACGACCAGGCGCAGAGAGCCGGCAAGATCGCTCCCATCCTCAATGCCATCATCGAGAAGCCCAGCAAAGCAAAAGAGATCGTCCGTCGCGCGTGCAATCGCTCTGCTGTTCGTAAAGAGATTGAACCACCATTTATTAGGCTTTCCGATGTCGCCGCTTGCCCGCTTATAAGAGCGCATCGCTTCTCGTAGTTGATCTGCTGTCTCGTGCGCCCACCAGCAGCGCTCTACATATTCATTTGTCGTCAGGCAACCGGGTTCGGCAAGATCTTGCCCACCAAAATTGCGCATCGGGAACTTCTTTTTTTTCATCGGATGCTCGGCAACAGCGCGATCGCGTCGCGCAGCCTCTCAAGCTCGTGGTGAGTATATTTTTGATGCATGTCGCGCGTGCTGTGGCCGACCAAAGCCATCCTTCGCTCTTCGGAGACGCCAGCGTTGGCGAGGATGGACGAGAAGCTGTGCCGCAGACTGTGGAACGACAGCGCGCTCACGCTGCGACCGCCGTATGTGGTGCGCTCGCGAATGATGCCGCGTTCGATATTCGCCAGTGCGATCAACTCGCCGAATTGCTTACTGAGCGGACTCGCCCTGCGCCCGGCCAACGTCGGAAAGATATATTCGTCGTCGCTCTTCGGTGTCGGCAGCGAGAGCAGATGCTCTTCCAACGCCGGATGAACGACCGACACGACTTCCGCACCAGTCTTTCGCACCTGAAAGCGGATGGTCTTGATGTCGGAGACAAGATCGACATCACGCCAGCGAAGGTTCGCGCAATCCAGGAGACGTTGCCCCGAATAGAACGCCAGCAATATCAGACCGCGCCAGTCGCCTTCGGCGGTCTTGAGGAGCGCGGCGATTTGCTCTGGCGTAAACACGCCCTTGCGCTGTGGTTTGTTCTTGAGTGGTTCAATCGCCAGACATGGATTGACCGACACATGCCCTTGTCTCAGCGCGGCGTTGAACGCGGCGGATAGAATCGCGACATCGATGTTTATGGTCGCCGGAGCCAGTCCAAGCGAGTGGCGGTGGTCGCGGAAGCTAGCGATGTCGCGGCTCGTTATCGCCGCGATGTTGAGCTTGGCGCGATGTCCGAGAAACTTCATGAACTCGCGCATCGTCTGCGCATGCCGCTTTCCCGTCGCGGCGGCACGTGACTTCTTCTTTTGGTTTACGAAAAGGTCGAACCACTGTTCGACTGCGAACACGCGGAGACCTTCACCGTTGACAGATTGCAGGACTTCGCTCAGCAACTCGCGGGTGCGCGCTTCGGTCAGCGCTCCGCGCCGGGCTTCGTCACTCGCCTTCTGCAACGTGCGCGCCATCTCCATGGCCTTACTCTTCGCGGTGAGTCCGGTGCTTTTCTTCAAGCGCCGACCGAGCGCATCGGTATAGCAAGCATACCAGAACCGACTGCGCGGCTTTCCGTTTCGTTTCGCTTTGTCTCGTATCACACAGGCCATGTCGTAACCTATGTCAGAACGTTTCAAGAAGTCAACAACGTTTCTGGAAGTCTTTCTACGATGGGAAAACGAATTTACGCAGGATTAAAAGCGAAGGGCGCCTTCGTTTCCGAAAGCGCCCTCCATATTTGACGGCGGTAAGCCGAATTCTGTCCCCAGCCCCAGTTTTGTTGATGAGTCACTTTCGCGTTTCGCCTCCGCAACAAAACTGGAGCTGGGCGATGATCATTTATCTTCCAGCCCCAGTTTCGCGAGCGACGCATCGAAGATCGATATCTTTATTCGCGAAACTGGAGCTGGACGGGTCCCGCAGGCCGGGACCGCGTGCGACGAACCCGAGGATCGATGGACCGGCTGTCCTCCCTCTGTTTTGTCTTGCACCGCATGGGGTTTTTCCTGCCTCGCGAATTACTCCGCGAGCGGTGAGCTCTTACCTCGCCATTTCACCCTTGCCGGAACGAAGCGGGAAGCTAACAGCTTCCCCTACAGTTTCCCATAGTTGCCAAAGAACCGGCGGTATCTTTTCTGTGACACTCTCCGTCACCGCAACCCCGAATGCTTTCGGGGCTGCGGTGCCCGCGTTTTTTACGCGGCATGCTGCCGTATGGTGTTCGGACTTTCCTCCAGCGAATCTTGCGATTCACCAGCGATCATCTGCCATCGGCGTGCAATCTAGCATAAGCTGGAGTCCAGGAAACCAGGAACTGATCCACAGCTTCCGCAGATTTCTGAGATCCCTCATTTTGAGATTTCGAATCGATCTCCATCCATCGATCAACAAGATCGAGAAGGCGGCTACTTGATCGAATCCTTCTCTTAACGCTTACGGCTTCTGACTCTCCTGCGTTTGGGCGCGGGATTGTTCGGTGACGTCACGGGCGCGGTCGAGCGAGCGCTTCATCCAATTGTATTGTGACGCCTGGCCTCGGGGCGCCGGCGTTAACGCCGCGGGCGTGGGCTTTGCTCCAACTGATTGCGTTGCGATTGGTTTGGCTTGAGGCGGCGGCGTTTCGTTCTGTCTCTGGCGCAGAAAGACAAATCCCAGGCCGGCGACGATCACGAAGATGAGGAAAGCACGCATTCTTTGTTTTGAAGCAGTTGCCAAGCCACTTCTGCGAACCGACGCTTTCCTCCAGTCGATAACTCACTGCGTCACCGGTTTTCGCGGCCAGTTAAGAGCGGCATAGATGATATGATAAAGGCCGAATGTGACGCCCATCAGAACGGTGGGAACACTGCCCACCCGATCGTCGATAACATCGCTGAACACCGGCACACTCAGGCTGGTGAGCAGAAACGCCCAGCCGAGAAGCGCGAGCGAGCGCGGAGCGAACAACGCGGTCGAGAGAAGCATTAGTCCGTAAAAGGCGATCCAGACGACGACGAGATCCTGTTCGGCGGCGCCGAGGTAGCCAGTTGTAAGAAACCAACCGGTGAACGCCGCCGGGATCACCAGATAGGGCGCAATCGTTCGCAGTGCGAGCTTCATCCGCCTTGAATTCACCGCGCCGCCACTCTCGCGTGCCGCGCCCCGCAGAAACAGCTTACTCCCGGTTACGGTTAGAAACAGCACACCCAGCCAGGCGAACGCGAGCTCGCGTGGCCGCACCGGGCGATCCCAAATGCGGGTAACCTCGTCATTGAGATAAATTGCGCCCGCGGTCAGGATCGACAATACGCCGCCGATCAATGCCGTGCGGGCAGAGACTGAGCGATAAATTTCGGTGCGCTCAATCAACTCGCGGATGGCGCTGAGATTCTGCTCGGCTATGGAGTTATCGTTCATTTCCCGGACGTCGTTGTTAGAATGGCGATGGCGCACTCACGAGGAAAACCGCGATCATGACAAGGGCAATGAGCAGTTTGCCCACCATTGCGCCGAGATTTCCAAGTAAACTCCCCCATCCTGCCCGGCCGGCGTCGATCATGCGCTTACCGGCGATAAACTCGCCGGCGACGGCGCCGATTACTGGCCCCACAAACAGGCCCATGATTCCAAAGAAAAATCCGACAACCGCGCCAACGACAGTCCCGAAAGCCGCCCATTTCGTCGCGCCAAAATATTTTGCGCCAAAATAGCTGCCGAGAAAATCAAATGCGTAAGATATAAGCGTGAGCAGAACAAGGAGGGAGATCGATTTCCAGCCGATGCTTTTCTCCGGGCCGAGCATCATCCGATGAATGACCGCGGCCGCAAGAATGATAGTGGTTCCGGGAAAGATCGGCAGGACAGTGCCGATCAGGCCAACGGCAAACAGAATGATTGCGAATAACCACCAAAACAATTCCATGGGATTCGTGAACGGTGATCCGTGAATCGTGAATCGGAAAGCAGACCCCGATTTAAGGATTCTGGATTTAACGAATCACCGCTGCCATCTTCTTTTTGACCGAGCAGATGGCGATCTTATACTTGAAGTCCCCCGTTTAACTCAACCGGAGGATTCGTTATGCCACTTACAGTTGGAACCAAAGCGCCAGATTTCACATTGCCAACAAAGACCGTGGAGGGACCGAAGCAGATAAAATTGAGTGATAATTTCGGGAAGAAAAATACCCTTCTTCTTTTTTTCCCGATGGCGTTTACCGGCACCTGCACAACGGAGATGTGCGGGGTGAGCATGGATCTGTCGGCCTACG
>DATMPQ010000170.1:0-4520 GCA_035567015.1 Chthoniobacterales bacterium
GAATCCAGCCTGGCGGAGCTACTCGGCTTTGGCCGGCGATCGACGGCTGTTCGACTGCGCAAATCATCTCGTATGGGCTATGCCGGCGATGATTGAAAAATCGACGAGGCAATGAGCATGAAACCGACGATTGAAATCAACGAGGCGAACTTCGAGACGGAAGTCTTAAGATCCAGTCAACCAGTGCTGGTCGAATTTGCCACGGGATGGAGTCTTCCTTCGATGATGTTGGACGGAGCGCTGGACGAGATTGCCGCTGAGTTTGTCGATCGTCTGAAGGTCGCCCGCGTCAAACTCGATCGCAGCCCCAATCTCGGCTTGTGGTACGGGATTCGATGTCTCCCGACCATGCTGTACTTCGTGGACGGCGAGGTCAGCATCGGGATCTTCGGAACCACGAGCAAGGAAGCGATTCTTTCTCAATTGAAACTAGTTATCAGCTCGCGGCGCATGCCGGAGCCCAACCTCGCTTCGCTCAACGACTCACAAGAATGAAGGAAATGTAATTAACATGGCGGCACTGCCCAACCTCAATCCTATACACCGTGAAAACACGAAACCAATTCAATGATTCATCATCACTGTCACGGCGCCAATGGATCGGTTCCGGCCTGGCCACCTGTGGCTATCTCGCGGCTGGCGGTCTCGCGCTGGGCCAGCCGGAAGAGAAATCGGCACCGAAAGGTTACACCCTGCCTGGCCCAGTCGCGAATCTAGGTCGGGCTCCCGGATTGCAGACCCGGCTGATCGCCGAAAATCCGAGTGGTGAAAGGACCTACGCCGTGATTTTTGCGGAAGGTGACGAGATCATGTCCGGCCTCACTGAATTTGCCGTGCGCGAAAAACTCGTGGCGGGCCATTTCACGGCTATCGGTGCTCTGGAGCGCGCGCGGTTCGGCTGGTTTGATCGGGCGCAAAATGCCTACCGCAATATCCCAATCGATCACCAGGTGGAGATGATTTCACTTATCGGCGACGTTGGTCTGGTCAATGGCGCGCCGCAAATCCACGCACATGGGGCGGTGGGTTTCCCTGACGGCCAAGTGCATGGCGGGCATATGCTGGAAGCCATCGTGTGGCCGACGCTGGAACTGTTTTTTACGGCATATAGCACACCACTCATCAAAACACATGACGCTGAAACGAGTCTCTTCCTCTTTGATCTGAAAGAGAGAAAGGAGGGTTCAAAATGAATGTCGCTGTTTTAGGTTTGGGAATCCTTCGCCAAGCGCTGCAGCGGACATCACAGATACCCGGCCGATATAATCTTCGAGGCATATGATAAAGACAATCTCTTATCTCGGTCTTGGGACCATGGGCAGCGGCATGGCGTCCAACCTTCTCAAGGCCGGGTACAAACTTACCGTCTGGAATCGGAACGCTGAAAAGTGTGAACCGTTCGCCAGGAAAGGCGCGCGCGTTGCCGAGACTCCGGCCGACGCCAGCCGCGACGCCGAGCTTGTTATGTACAGCTTGAGTAACGATCAAGCCGTCGAGGAAGTTGTCTTTGGCGCGAAAGGAATTCTAAGTGGCATCAACGAAGGCCAGATCGCGATGGACATGAGCACAGTTCTTCCCGCGACGACTTTGCGAGAACAGAAAGCGTATGCAACGCACGGTGTCGATTTTCTCGATGCACCGGTCTTTGGCAGCAAGCAGGAATCCGCGGATGCCAAGCTTTGGATTATGGCCGCGGGCAACAAGGCCATTTTCGAAAAAGTGAAGCCGATCCTGGAGCACTTGGGTCAAACCGTTCACTACTTTGGCAACAACGGAAATGCCGCGGCCATGAAGCTGGTGGGAAACCTTATTGTAGCGCTCGAAATGGAAGCGCTCGCCGAGGGGCTTGTCCTGGCGCAAAAGGCTGGCCTTGATCTGAACACCGTCATGGAAGTCGTGAAAGTCGCCGACTTCCGGTCACCGCTGCTCGTGAGCAATGGTCAGAATATTTTGAAACGCGATTTTTCTACCAGCTTCGCGCTCAAGCTCATGCTCAAGGACGCTGGCCTCATTGAAAAATTTGCTGAAAATCTGCAGTCACCCATTCCGGCACTGCGCGTTGCGGAAAAAAACCTCGAATCGGCTGTCGCGCTTGGCTTCGGAAAAGAAAACGCCTCCGCCCTAATCAAGGCGCTCGAAAAAGAAGCGGGCGTCGAAGTGAAAGGCGCTTCCCTGGCTAAGATCCCTGCCGTCTCACCCGCCTTTGCGCAGCTACGGCGCGGCAGCCAGAGACGGCCTAAAACCGCCGCTCATCTGTAGGGCGTCTATGTCAGACGCCTTCGAGGGCTACCTCGAACGAGGGAGTATCGATCACCTCGGCGGCAGGAACAAAAAATCCCACCCATGCGCCATGGCGATTCCTTTATGGCAGAGCGTAAATTCGGGGCGTGAAAACGAACAGGTTTCTCACCAGCATATTCGTCCTGGAGAAGACCCGGGAACGCTCTCAGCGTGTCAACCGTTTCTTCAAGGCGGGCGGCCGAGAAAGTAAGGCCGAAGTCGTTTCGGTAGCCGATTCTTATGCAAAGTCTGCTTTCTCAGAAGGATAACGCGACATGTGGATCGTTCGCTTAGCTCTCAGTCGGCCTTACACGTTTGTAGTAGCAGCGTTGCTGCTGCTTCTGATGACGCCTTTTGTCCTGACCACGACGCCGACCGATATTTTTCCCGCTATCAATATCCCGGTGGTCAGCGTGATTTGGAGTTATACCGGACTGCCGGCCGACCAGATCGCCCAACGGCTTGTCTATAGCGAGGAACGCGCGCTCACCACCACGGTCGACAATATCGAGCACATTGAATCGACCTCCTATGACAGCTTTGGCGTGATCAAAGTGTTTTTTCAGCAGGGCACGAACCCTTCGACCGCGGTGGCCCAATTAACGGCCGTTTCCCAAACCATTTTGAAACAGCTTCCACCGGGAACCACTCCGCCACTGATCATCCAATACAGTGCGTCCACCGTTTCTATTCTCCAGTTCGGAATTAGCAGCACCAAACTTTCCGAGCAGCAGGTCTTCGACATCGCTTTAAACCAGATTCGCGTCGGGCTGATCAGTGTGCCTGGAGTCAGCATTCCCTACCCGTATGGCGGAAAGCAACGGGTGGTTTCGGTCGATCTCGATCTCAAGGCATTGGAAGCAAATAACCTGGTCGAGTCCGATGTCGTCACTGCCATCAGCAATGGCTCTCTAACCTATCCAAGCGGCACGGCCAAGATCGGCGGGAAAGAAGTGCCCATTGACCTCAACGTTAATCCGCCGCGGATCGACATGTTGAACAACCTGCCGATAAAAAGCATCGGCGGGACCGTGATTCACATAAGCGATGTTGCCCAAGTGCGTGATGGCTATTTCCCGCAGGAAAACATCGTTCGGCAGGATGGTGTCCGCAGCACGCTACTGAGTGTTTTCAAAAACGGTAGCGCGTCCACTCTTTCGGTCGCGGCGGGAGTGAAGGCTGCCATGGCCAACATTCTCAAGACCGTGACGAGCGATATCCAAGTTAAGCAATTCGCCGATCAATCCGTGTTCGTGAAGGCGGCGGTCAGCGGGGTCGCTAGGGAAGGTGTCATCGCAGCCGCTTTGACCGCGCTGATGATTCTGCTGTTTCTCGGTTCATGGAGAAGCACACTCATCATTGCAGTGTCCATTCCGCTTTCCGTGTTGTCGTCTCTGGCAATTCTGAGCGTGCTCGGTCAGACCATCAACATCATGACGCTGGGCGGTCTGGCGCTCGCAGTCGGCATCCTGGTGGATGATGCCACGGTGACAATCGAAAACGTCGAGCGCCATTTGGCATCAGGTGAAAAATTGGAAGATGGAATTCTACAAGGCGCGGGTGAAATCGCGTTGCCGGCAATGGTTTCAACTTTCTGTATCTGCATTGTTTTCGTGCCGATGTTTTCGCTGGCTGGGGTGGCACGCTATCTTTTCGTGCCGTTAGCCGAGGCGGTTTGTTTCGCCGTTATCTCTTCCTACGTGCTTTCGCGCACGCTGGTGCCGACGATGATTATGTTTTTCGAGCGCCATCACCACCTGCCTTCGGATGCTGCGGCGACCTCCGGCGCGGCAGGCAAAGCTCTCGCCACGGCGGCTCCGTCCGGTGGCGAACATGTCGCACTTTGGGCGCGGCCGCTGGTCGCTTTGCAGCAGCATTTTGAAAAAGCGTTCGATCGCCTTAGGGGAGCTTATGCAAACTTGTTAGGGACAGTGCTGGGGCACAGAGCGGCTTTCGCCGTTGGATTTCTCTCCTTTTGCGTTGCCTCATGGCTGCTCGTTCCGTTCCTTGGCCAAAATTTCTTTCCCGCGGTGGACGCAGGAACGTTTCGATTGCACGTGCGCGCTCCTACTGGGACGCGGATCGAGCAAACTGCCAAGCTGGTTGACGAAGTGGAAGCTGCCATTCGTCGTCAAGTTCCCGCCAAAGAGCTCGCGGGTATACTCGACAACATCGGGCTTCCGGTTTCGGGCATCAACCTGAGCTACAACGACAGTGGAATATCAGGACCGGCCGATGCC
>DATMPQ010000171.1:0-9793 GCA_035567015.1 Chthoniobacterales bacterium
GTCCGCAACGCAAAAGCCGATCGAAGAAGTCGCGCGATTTCTCGTGGGTACTCGCGCCGTGGAGAGCCATGGCAATCCTGATTGCGCGATCATCGATATCGGTCATCGACGGGACTTGGACGTGGCGATTGAACTCCCGAAATCGCCGCTCGAGGCGGTGATGGCGAATGAAGTTTGGGAAGAGGTTTATCATCGTCTGGCGGAGCTCATTCAGGCGCACCGCACGACTTTGGTATTCGTGAATACACGCCGGATGGCGGAGCGCGTGACGCACCATCTGAGCGAGCTACTTGGCGCGGATGCGGTGACTTCTCATCACGGAAGTCTCTCGGCTAAACTACGTCTCGAAGCGGAAGACCGGTTGAAACGCGGGGAACTGAAAGCACTCGTGGCCACGGCGTCGCTGGAATTGGGAATCGACATCGGTTCGGTTGACCTCGTTTGCCAGCTCGGCGCTACGCGCTCGATTGCTACTCTGCTGCAACGCGTCGGTCGCGCCGAGCATCAACGTGGCGGTCTACCGAAAGGCCGGATTTTCCCGTTAAGCCGTGACGAACTTGTCGAGTGTGTCGCGCTCCTGCGTTGCGTCCGAAGCGGCGAACTCGATCGTCTGCTAATTCCGGAGAAGCCGCTGGACGTGCTCGCCCAACAAATCGTCGCCGCAAGTTCGACTGAAGATTGGGACGAAAGCAGTTTGTTTGAGCTGGCGCGATCGGCCTGGCCGTATCGAAACCTCAGGCGCGAAGAATTTGACAGCGTTGTGAGGATGCTGGCCGAAGGTTTTAGCACGAAGCGTGGCCGGCGCGCGGCGTTGATTCACCACGATGTGGTGAACCGTCGGTTGCGCGGGCGACGCGGCGCCCGGTTGGTTGCGCTAACGTCCGGCGGCGCAATTCCCGACAACGCCGATTATCGAGTAATACTCGAACCATCGGAGACTTTTGTGGGAACAGTTAACGAGGACTTCGCCGTGGAAAGTCTGGCGGGCGACATCTTTCAACTTGGCAATTCTTCATGGCGAATTCTTCGTGTGAATTCGGGCGTCGTTCGAGTCGAAGACGCGAAAGGCCAGCCACCAGGGATTCCGTTTTGGCTGGGTGAAGCGCCGGCGCGCACATCCGAGTTGTCGCAATCCCTATCTAGTTTGCGCGTTGAAATCGAAAATCTCCTGGCTGAAGGCAAAAATGTTTCTGAATGGTTAGCTCGGGAAATTGAGTTGTCCGTCGAAGCCGGTCAGCAAGTTGCCGATTACTTTGCAGATAGTTTTCGCGCTTTGGGCGCACTTCCTTCACAGGAGACGCTTATCATCGAGCGTTTCTTTGATGAATCAGGCGGAATGCAACTGGTTCTCCATTCGCCATTCGGGAATCGAACTAACCGAGCCTGGGGTCTCGCCTTGCGGAAACGTTTTTGCCGATCTTTCAATTTCGAACTGCAAGCAGCAGCCACCGATGATTCGATTGTAATTTCACTCGGCACACAGCATTCGTTCCCGCTCGAGGAAGTCTTTCGCTACTTGAATTCCAGAACGGTTCGCGACCTTCTCGTCCAAGCGTTGCTCGATGCGCCGATGTTCACCATCCGCTGGCGCTGGAACGCAACGCGGTCGCTGGCCGTGCCGCGTTTTCGTGGAGGCGCAAAAATCGCAGCGCCGTTGCAGCGAATGGAATCTGAAAACCTTCTCGCCGCTGTGTTTCCGGACCAGCTCGCTTGTCTCGAACACATTGTTGGCGACCGCGAGATTCCAAATCACCCGCTGGTCAAGCAGACGATTGACGATTGTCTGACCGAAGCGATGGACATCGACGGTTTGGAAGAAGTTCTGCGCAAAATTGAGCAGGGCGAGATTCGCTGCATCGCTCGGGATCTGCCCGAGCCATCACCGCTGGCGGCGGAAATTCTGAACGCCCGGCCTTATGCGTTCCTGGACAACGCACCGATCGAGGAGCGGCGCACTCAAGCTGTTTACACCCGTCGAGCTTCGGAATCCCGCGCCGGCGGGAGCAGCGATGGACTCGGAATTTTGGATTCGACCGCCATTGAGAAGGTGCGGTGGGAAGCGTGGCCGGGTGCGACGAATGCAGATGAATTGCATGACGCATTGATGATGCTCGGCGTCATGACTGAAGAAGAGACACGGCGAACAGTTACGATTCACACCGAAGAAAACGGTGCGGCCGCCGAGCAACTGGTCAGGGATCTTGTGGACGCTGGTCGAGCTACAAGACTGAACTTCGCTGATAAAGCGTTTTGGGTTGCCGTCGAGCGTCTGCCCATGTTGCAGACGATTTATCCAGACGCGGTGCGCGAGCCTGACCTCGTCGCGCCTGAGTCTGTCCGTCAACAAAAGTGGGAACGCCCGGATGCGATTCGGGAATTGATTCGTGGGCGAATGGAAGCCTGCGGACCGGTATCTGTCGGTGAACTCATAGAGAATCTAGGCCTCATGAGTTCTGAGATCGATGCGGCGTTGCTTGCCCTTGAAGCCGAAGGATTCCTTCTCCGCGGGAAATTCAATCCGGCGGCGAAAGAACAGGAATGGTGCGATCGCCGGTTGCTCGCCAGGATTCATCGGCGCACAATTGATCGGCTGCGCGCCGAGATTCAGCCGGTCTCGCCACAGGATTTTTATCGTTTTCTTTTTTCGTGGCAGCGCGCTGACGCCGAACATCGAGTTGAAGGTCCGGAAGGCTTGCAGTCAGTTCTGGAGCAACTTGATGGATGCGAACTTCCGCTGGCGGCATGGGAATCGGCCGTTCTACCTGCGCGTGTTGCGGAGTACGATCCGGAATGGCTTGATCGGCTTTGCTTTTCTGGTCGCGTCGGGTGGGGTCGTTTAAGCGCGCCGCAAAATCCTTGCGCGCATACAGCCGCGCCGTTGCGAACAAGTCCAATCTCGCTCTATCAGCGAGAAAATCTTCAAGACTGGCTACTATTGACTGAGAAAAATGCAGAAATGGAACTCTCGGCCAGTAGTCAAACTGTGCTGGACGCATTGGCAGACGGAGGCGCGCTCTTCTTCGGCGAGCTGGCGCAGCGGAGTGGTTTGCTTCCGTCGCAAGTCGAAGAAGCATTGTCTCAACTGGCAGCGCTCGGTTTTGTCACATCCGATAGTTTCGATGGGTTGCGCGCCCTTTTGGTTCCATCGAATAAGCGACCGACATTTGGACGCAATCAGGGCAAACGCCGCCGCAAAACCAATATCGCGAATATCGAATTCGCCGGCCGCTGGTCTTTGCTGAGAACACCGGGCAAATCCGGATTACAACCGTCTTCAAATGGGGCAGGAGCGTCTTTACGCGACGCTGCGGTGGAGAAATTTGCCCGGTTATTGCTCCGTCGTTACGGGGTTGTGTTTCGCCGTTTGCTGGAACGCGAGAGTTTCGCCGTTACGTGGTACGAATTGGGACGGATTTATCGCCGGTGGGAAGCGCGGGGCGAGATTCGCGGCGGTTATTTTGTTGGTGGCGTAAATGGCGAACAATTTGCTTTGCCGGAAGCCATCGGCTTGTTGCGTTCCGTGCGCAAAACGTCGCCAAAATCCGAACTGCTTGCACTGAGCGCTGCAGATCCGTTGAATTTACAAGGCATTCTCACCCCAGGGCCAAGGATTGTTGCGTTTACTAGAAACCGCCTGCTGTTCCGAGCAGGGCTGCCGATTGCGGCGCTAGAGGCAGAAAATGTTCGCAAACTTTTCGACGATTGCGCTTCTGATTCGGAGCTTGAAACGGCTCTTAGAGTCGGAAAGCTGCGCGCGTCGTTGCGGCCATACTATAAATAGTGCGGCGCAGTGACTCAATTAAGGTTGCGAGTTAGTCCGCTGACGTGTAACCTCCTTGAATATGTTTATCAAGTCCCTTCAGATCGCTTTTATCGGGTTGGCTGTTTTTGCTGCAACTGCATGGGCCGGGAACCAGGTTATTCAGGGGATCGTCAAGGATCCTAAAGGACAAGCAGTCAAGGGTGCTGACGTTCGAATCGAGGCGAAAGACGGAAGCAAAGTGTATAAGACAGTGAAGACGGATGCGAGTGGTCACTACATTTCAGAAGCTTTACCCGCAGGCACGTATCGGGTCACGTTAATCGTGAATGGCGCCGTTAAAGCTTCGATCACCAATACCAAGACCAAGCTCGCTGCGCCGACAGAGTTGAATTTTGATCTCAAGCCAGCTTCCACCTCGCAAACATCCGCCCCCGTGAAGAAGGGAAAACACATGGTGTGGATACCGCCGAAAACCGGGACCCATCTGGGGGGTCGCTGGGTCGAAGTCGATGACAATGGTAGCGGCACGGCAGGCTCCCAGCCTGTGGACAATGTCAGCGCCGAACAGATGCAACGACAGGCTCCCAGCGCGGGCATGCCGGGCCAGGGCCGTTAAAGGCGGCGTCCTCGGGGAATACCGCAGTTCAAAGCACGCTCAGACCGGGGCGTTTGTGACGTCAGGTCAACATTCGGGCTCACGCCGTTGCGGCTGAAAACAAAGCCTTCCTGGTAGTAGCAGCGAGCTATCACTAACTGCAAAAACTCCGCCGAGCGGCCCCGCGGCTGCGGGGCTCCGAAAGCATTCGGGGCTGGCCAGGTTAAGAAGGTCGGCGGAGTTTCATTGTCATGATCATTTGCGTCACGTCAACCCTTGCTCGCAGCGTTATTGGAGAGCGGCGGCTTTGCGATAGCGAGAGAAAGTCGGGGAAAGTCAGGCGAAAAAGTGACAGGTGATGAGTGGCGAGAAAAGACAGCGAGAATTTTGTCATTCGTCACTATTTGCAGACTCAAGCGATAATTTGCTTGCCAGAAGCAATTCATCTTTCTACGACTCGGTGTGGAGAGGCCGCGCAGCCTCGGAAAGAAATTCAATCGTGTTCGCCGGGCGGGCATCGTTAAAGCGAAGAAGAAAAACCTATGAACAAACTACAAAACAGAATCGCAGGGACGCCTTTTCGCCTGTTGTTTCTAAACCTGCTGTGGCTTCCGATTATCCTCGCCCTTGCCTTCTTTGTGGTCCGGCAACATGGAGCTGGTAAACCGATACATCGGAAGGATCCCAGCCAGATCCTTCAATTTGCGTCAGGCGGACATATTCTCGGCTTCGCCTCAGGCGGTGTCTATGTCGCCGGCGGTTCGCACGCGCTGCATGTCGAGTTTGTCAACCCGCGCCAGACAAATCCGCTCAGTGATGCCGCGACGGGAGATGGTATGCCGAGCAACGCGCAACGCGTGGCGCCATTATCACGGGTCACCTACCCGAATCTCTGGGATGGTGTCACATTGATCTACGACGCGCCCCGTGGCGCGGTTGTTCGCAGCACCTATCGACTTGAGGCGCACGCTAATGCGGGCAACATTCGTCTGCGTTACAACGCACCGGTCGCCGTACAGAGCGATGGGTCGCTGCGCGTCAGCTTCCAAACCGGCACGGTGAACGAGAGCGCGCCGCAAGCATGGCAACAGCGCGATGGAAAACGTGTGCCTGTGCGGATTGCATTCGCATCGCGCGGTAACGTTGAGCTTACGTTCGCGTTGGGCGAGTACGACCGGAGCCAGCCGCTCTTCATCGACCCGACCCTTACCTGGAATACCTTTCTGGGCGGCGCGGGGATTGACGAGGCTTTCGGCTTGGTAGTGGATGCAGTTGGGAATTTTTATGTTGTCGGCTACAGCACTGCGGCCTGGGGTTCGCCCATCCAGGCTTACGATGGCGGCGGCGCTGACGCTTTTGCCGCAAAACTAGATTCAAACGGGAATCTGACCTGGAACACTTTTCTCGGCGGCGGCGGAGCGGCCGAGGGCTACGGGCTGGCAGTGGATGTAATTGGAAATGTTTATGTGACCGGCTTCAGCAATGCCACTTGGGGTTCGCCCATCCACGCCTTCACCGGGGGCATTGATATCTTTGCCGCGAAACTGGATTCAAGCGGGAATCTGATCTGGAACACTTTTCTCGGCGACGGGCCGGCGTTTGAAACTGGCCGGGCGGTGGCAGTGGACGTGACTGGTAATGTCTATGTGGCCGGATATAGCCCTATCACCTGGGGTTCACCTGTCCGCGCTTTCAGCGGCGGCGCTCTTGATGCCTTTGCCGCGAAACTAGATTCAAACGGGAATCTGATCTGGAACACCTTTCTCGGTGCCGGTGGGACTGACCATGGTTACGCGCTGGGGGCAGATATAAGCGGGAATGTCTATTTGGCGGGCGACAGTGATGCCACCTGGGGCTCACCCGTCCGCGCCTTCAGCGGTGGCATTGCTGCGTTTGTCGCCAAACTGGATTCCATTGGGACGCTAACATGGAACACGTTTCTCGGCGGCGGTCTGGAGGATTCTTGCCAGGCTTTGGCAATGGATGCGAGCGGGAATGTCTATGTGGCGGGCTACAGCAAGGAGACTTGGGGTTCACCCGTCCGCGCTTACAGCGGGGACTTTGACGCTTTTGCCGCGAAACTGGATTCAGGTGGAGCACTCACTTGGAATACGTTTCTTGGCACCGGGGCGTTTGACTTTGGCGCCGGCGTGGCACTGGATGTCAGCGGGAATGTTTATGTGGGGGGCTACAGCGCAGCGACTTGGGGTTCGCCCACCAGCGGCTTCACCGGGGGCCTTGACGCTTTTGCCGCGAAGCTGGATTCAGGCGGAGCGCTCACTTGGAATACGTTTCTTGGCAGCGCGACGAGTGACTTTTGCTTCGGGGTGGCAGTGGATGCCAGTGGGAACGTCGGTGTGGCGGGCTTCAGCGACGCCACTTGGGGTTCACCCGTCCGCGCTTTCAGCGGCGGCCAATATGATGCCTTTGTCGCAAAGGTCCCCGTTTCAAGTCCAACGCCGAGTCCTACACCTACACCTACACCCACGCCCACGCCCACACCCACACCCACACCCACTCCCACTCCCACACCAACTCCGACTCCTACTCCAAGTGTTCAAGAAAGCTTCGTGATCGGCGATGGCAATGCAGCAGTCGGCGAGCACGTGACATTTTGGGGCGCACGCTGGGCGTACGTAAATTCGCTAAGCGGTGGCCCAGCGCCCACCAAATTTAAAGGCTTTGCAAGCGCCACGAACCCGAATCCACCGACCTGCGGCGGCACATGGACAACTAACCCAGGAGATAGCTCTGTACCACCAAGCAGCGTCCCATCTTACATAACTGTCATTGTGGCCAGTTCGATAACACAGTCGGGTCCAACGATCTCGGGTAACATTCCAGAGATGGTGATCATTCAAACCGATCCAGGCTACGATCGGAATCCGGGTCACGCTGGGACGGGTACGGTAGTAGCAGTGAGCTGTCACTAGCCGCACTAGCTCCACCGAGCAGCGTTGTCGCCCCCGCGGAAGCGTTCGGGACTGACCAGGCAGCAAGCTCGACGGAGTCTCTCTGCCTCAGCTCATAACGGTGCGGAACAGCGGCGGGACGCGCGGGAATGAATTCGTCGATACCTGTTCCATCGGCGGAGTTTCATTGTCATCATCATTTGTGTCGACCGAATCACCATCTTCATTCGTATCGGACGGCGGCGCGACCGCGCGCAATTCTTCTTCCTGTAACTTGTCGTAACGCTGGCGAACCTCGGCCGGGACTTTATCGAGATCTTCCTTTGTCTCCACCGGACCGCTGAAGAGCAGTTTGCCTTGCGGATCTTTCGCCGTAAGCAATTTCTTCCCATCGACGGTCTCCAGTTTCATCTCGCCTTTGTCATCGGAGAAAACGATCTGCGCCTTGCCGATGTCAATCTTGGTCGTCTTTAGTCCGCCGTCCTCATCGGTTGTGATGTTCCATCGACCAGCGGCACGGCGCGCTTCTTCCACTGCGCGCCTCGCTTGCTCACGGGCCTGATCACGCGCACGCATCGCTTCTTCACGAGCTTTCACCACGGCGTCGTGGATCATTCCCTTTTGAGCGCCCAATTGCTCTTTCAAGTTCTCCATTTGCTCTTTGAAGTCGCCGTTCATTCCGAAATCGCCGAACGGGAAATCTCCGTGCCGATGACGACCTGGACCGAACTCATGGCGCTGTGGCACTTCTTTTTTCGTTAACTTGACGGTGATTTTTTGCTCCTGACCTTTGCGCAACACCGTGAGTGTGACGTTTGCTCCTTCGGAATAACTGCGCACAAGCTTTGACAGCTGATCCGGCTCCGTCAGGATTTGGTCGTTCAACATTTTCAAGATGTCGTTTTGCTGCACGCCCGCGGCTGCGGCCGGACCGTCGGGAACAACGTAATCGACCACCAGCCCGAAGCCTTTTGCCAAACCCAACTGTTCGCTGACGACACTTGGAACCTCGGATGTTTCGAGGCCGAGAAATGTCACTGGAACCTTCGGCATTTTTTCATGTCGATCCGGCGGGGCCGGTGGAGCCGGCGGCGGGGGCGGCGAAGGTGGAGTTTGCGCAAATCCTGCAATCGGCAGGAGCGCGATGGCTGCAATCGTAGCGATGGATTTTGTGTTCATGGTTTTGTTGGTTGTTGGAATTTCGAAAATCATTGGCCAGAAACGGGAATGAGCTCGACTTGTTCGCTCGGATAGGAAACGCGCAGCGAGGCGCCGGTGGCGGCGTTACGCCATTGCAATGTCTCGTGCGTTTGATAGCGCACGCGGCGCATTGGCTGGTCCAAGCCATCGGCAAAGTGCAAGCCCTCGTCCCGCATATTGTAAACCACTTGGGTGAAACCGGCAGGCACGAGCTGGTTATTGATCGCGCCGGGCTTGGCGCGCGGTACCGGAGTAAGTGACGCAACTGGCGGGACTTGTTTCGCCGGACGATTGATCTCGATGCGGGCGACGATCAGTAACACCGCGGCCGCGGCGAGCCCCAGGCCGAGCGAGACCCAATTGACTCGGAAGCGCTCGGGACGGACAACGTTATCGGCTGATTCATTTTCCTTTGTAACATCGGCCAGCGCACGCTCAACCCGCAAAAAAAGTTCCGGTGAAGGCGGCGCCGGTCGCAGTTTCTTCAGCTCGTTCTCGAGTTCAGAAAAATCGTTCATTGCGGTTGCAGGCTTTTCTTCAAAGCGACGAGCGCGTAACGATAACGCGAGGCTGCCGTGTTTTGCGAAATGCCGAGAGCGGTTGCGATTTCTGCGAAAGTCAATTCATCCCAGATTTTCATGACGAGCACCTCGCGTTGATCGAGCGGAAGACGATCGACTGCGGTTGCCAGTGGCTGCTGCGAATCGTCAAGCTGTTCAAACTGCGGTCCGACCGATCCGGCAGTCTCGGAAGACGCATCTGCTTCGCGCCGGGCGCGCCGGCTGTCGCGTCGGACAAAATCGAGGGCGATGGAACGCACCGTGGCGTAAAGCAGGGCGCGGTTCTCAACGTTATGATTGCGCCGCCAAAAGCGAACGAACGCTTCCTGAACAACGTCTTCGGCGTCAGCCGGTGAGCGCAGCCACTGGCGCGCGAAAAGGAGCAAACCGGGAGCAAACTGGGGAAAACAAACCTTCCAATCTTCATGAGTGGCGACATTGTCCATGACCTCTTCACGGTCTTTTATAATCAAGACGCCGCCAACTGAGGATTTTGTCTAAAGCGCGCAATCTTTTCTGCTCTAGCCGCTGGTCGCCGACCGCAGCCACGGCGAAGTCGGAGCCGAGGTCAGCGACCTCGGCTACAAATTTTCTTGCTCCCGCAAGTCGCGACTGACAAAAGAGCAGTTATGAATTGGTTAGCTATCGTTTGCGCGGCAGTAGCCTACTGGATTTTGGGTTGGCTTTGGTATTCAGTTTTGTTCGGCAAGATCTGGGTCGCGGGGTTGGAACAACATGGCGTGAAACCCGAAAAAGGCGGCAT
>DATMPQ010000172.1:0-4289 GCA_035567015.1 Chthoniobacterales bacterium
GGCTCATGAAACTCGATCGCGATCATGAGCCCTTTCCCGCGCACTTCTTTGATGAAGGAATGTTTCGCGCGCAACCGGTCGACCTTTTCCATGAGCAACGCGCCCATCCGCGCAGCGTTGTCGATCAAGTTCTCGGAATCGATCACTTCGAGGGCGGCTAGTCCGCACGCCATCGCCAGATTGTTCCGGCCGAATGTCGTCGAATGCACGACACAGCGATCCATTCGGCTAAAAGTTCTTTGATAAATTTCGCGTCGCGTCACGATCGCGGCGCACGGCACGTAACCGCCACTCAAGGTTTTTGCTAGCGTGATGATGTCCGGCTCGAGATCCCAATGCTGGAAGCCAAACATCTTTCCGGTGCGGCCAAGTCCGGTCTGCACTTCATCGGAAACGAGGAGCGTGCCGTACTTGCGGCAAAGTTCCTGCGCTCGCACAAAAAACTCTGTCTTGGGCGATTTGCAGCCCTTGCCTTGCACCGTCTCGATCACGAATGCTGCGACATCGCGCGAACGTAATTGTCGATCCAGTGCATCGACATCATCAAGGGGCACGCGCGCGTCGAATCCTTCCATGAACGGCCCGAAACCTTCCGTAAAACTTTCGCACCCCATCAAAGAGAGCGAGCCGAGACTCAGTCCATGAAACGCGCTCTCGAGCGAGACCGCGCGCCTTCGTTCGGTAGCGGCGCGCGCGAATTTCAGCGCGCCTTCCATCGCCTCTGTGCCGGAGTTGCAGAAGAAAACGGCATCAAGATACGGCGGCGTGCGTTTCGTCAGCGCCTCGGCCAGCAATCCGCTCAAGAGCGAGCAATCCATCTGCACCATGTTCGGCAGATCGAGATCGAGCACGTCACGAATCGCCTGTTTCACCGCCGGATGGTTTCGGCCAATATTGAAAACGCTGTAGCCACTGAGAAAATCGAGATACGGTTGGTTATCCATGTCGTAGAGATACGCGCCCTCCGCCCGCGCATACACTTTGTCGAAACCGATCACCCGCTGCGCCGCCACGAGGGTGCGATTGATGTGCCGCTCGTGCAGCTGGTAGTTCTCGCCCAGCCGCGCGGCCACGATTTCCTTCAGATCAAAGGCCATGGAAATTGTGTAGGCGAATTAGGCTCGAAACGCAAACGGCGCCGCAACGCTCAGCGCCACCACCTGCATTCTACGGCTACGATTTCCTCGAGGGCAAAAAACGGCAGAGATCATTCAGGCGAATTTCGCTTTCCGTGGATGAGCACAAACGAGCTAATCGCGCTAGCCACCGAAAGACCGGCCCCGACGAGCATGATGTATCGAAATCCTTTCACGAAAGAATCGTTGATGGCCCGCCGCATTGCCGCGCGGAGCGACGGTGCAATCTCTTCGGGCAAAGTTGCTCCCGCCAATTTCACGCGTTCCGCGTCGAGCATCTGGCGCACCTTGGGCGAGAGTTCGAACGCAGCCAAACGCTGATCAAGGGAATGATCGAAAACGTGCAACATCACAATTCCAAACGCGGCGATCGCCAGCAGCGCGGCGCATCTTGAAATGGCATTGTTGATTCCGGATGCGATCCCAACGCGATTTTCCGTGACTGCGTTCATGACGGTGGCGGTAAGGGGCGCAACACTTGTGGCCATGCCCAATCCCAGCACGACGACCGCGGGGAAGAACGTCTGCCAGTAACTGCTGCCGACACTGGGAAAAGTGAAGAGAACAAAACCGGCCGCGGCGATCATCGGTCCGATGACGAGAGTCGTTTTCGCGCCTAAGCGTTCCGCCAGACCACCGCCCCAGCGAGAAAGAAAAAAGAGGATCAACGTGAAGGGAAGTAACGCCGCTCCGGCCGCCGTGGCGGAATAACCCTGCACTTGAATCAAATTCAGTGGGAAGAAGAAAAGAGCGCCACCAAGTGCGCCGTAGAGGAGAAACGTCAGGAGATTGGCTCCGCTGAAGTTGCGGGAGCGAAACAATGCGGCCGGTACCATGGGATTTGGAGCGCGCGCTTCAAATCCAACGAGAAGGAGCAGGACAACGGTCCCGCCAGCGAGTGTTCCGATCACTGCGAAGTTGGCGAAGCCCGATCGTGACGACTCGATCAACCCGTAAGTAAGCAACCCGAGACCGATAACGGTCAACATTGCGCCTGCCCAATCCAATTTTTGCCTTTCGGTTTCGTCCCGACTTTCCGGCACATGGAAAAACGAAATAATCACCACAATCAAAGCGAGCGGAAGATTGATAAAGAACACGGCGCGCCAGGACACCTGTTCGATTAACCAGCCGCCGACGACAGGACCAATCGCGGTCGTGATCGCGGTGAAAGCCGACCACGTCCCGATTGCGCTGCTTCTGCTCCTTTCGCTAAATGATGCGCCAATTATCGCGAGACTGCCGGGCACCAGGAGCGCGCCGCCAAGACCTTGCAAGGCTCGAGCCGCGATGAGTTGAGCAATATTCGGCGCCAGGCCGCACCAAAGAGATGCCAAGGCAAACGCAGCTACTCCGAGGAGAAAGAGGCGCCGCCGTCCGTAATGATCTCCGAGCGAGCCTCCCAAGAGTAGAAACGCAGCTAGCAACAGCGAGTAGGCTTCCATCACCCATTGTACTTGCAGAACCGTTGCGCCTAGATTTGCTTGCAACTTCGCTAGCGCCACATTCACGACCGTCCCATCGATGAATGCCATGCTCGACCCGAGAATGGTCGCTACCAGAATCCACCGAGCCGAAGCCTCTGCGCACGGGGCCATGGCTCTTTTCGAAAGGACGAGACCCTCGTCACACGGTTGTCCTAGCGAAATCGACATCGGGCACCTGGTTCTCGATCAAAAGCACAAAAATCCTCATCGATAAATAAAAAAGCCGCAGGATTCACACAGAACCCTGCGGCTTTGAGTTTGCGAATTACTTTCGCTTATTCTTCGTCAACCACCACGCGGTCGGCGATCATTTCGTCGCCACTCTTCGTGTAAACCACCTGCACTTTCGTGCCGGGCTTGATGAACGCGTGTTTGACGGTTTTCCCCGCTTTATTCACATAATGCACGGTCTTGCCGAGCATAAAGCTGACGGGATTTCCGGATTCGCTTTTCACAACGATCGTCCTGCCGGCCGTGTATGTCGTCACGGTGCCGGAAGCAGTTGTCGATGTTGCGGTCGTTTCCGTCGTCGTCGTTGGTTGTGTCGTTGTCGTTTGCTCTGTAGTCGTGCTCATTTGCGCAAAGGCCACAGGCGCGATTAGCGCACAAGCAAAACTAACGATTGTTCGTTTCATGTGTTTCCTTTCCATTAGTTAACCCTGCCTGCCTGGTTTCGCGGCAGGCGTTTCTTACGGACGCTCGATATGAGCGCGTCCGTAAATGGTTTGACTTGGAAAGCGCAGGAAATATTCGATCCCGCATATTAAAAAACGCGCCTTACGTAACGCCGAGCGTCGGTTAACGCGACCTGCCAATAACCAATCCCGCTTTTGGATGGCGTCACTTTGAAGTCTGCGCATAGCCGCAAAAATATTAGCGCTTTTGTGCGAAATTGAGCCGTTGAGACGCCGCGCGGAACAGGTAACGTGCGGTGCCGATGACTAGTATCGATCCGCCTGTGACTCCGGAAATTGTCGAGCGGCACGGACTTACCCCAGAGGAATTTGAACGGATAAAGAAAATTCTCCGGCGTGAACCAAACTTGACGGAGCTCGGAATCTTTTCCGTGATGTGGAGCGAGCACTGCTCGTACAAAAATTCGCGAAAAGAACTGAAGAAATTTCCGACGAGCGGGCCAAATATTCTGGTGAAGGCCGGTGAAGAAAATGCCGGCGTGGTGGATATTGGCGATGGCTGGGCGGTCGCCTTCAAGATCGAGAGTCACAATCATCCAAGTGCAATTGAGCCGTTCCAGGGCGCAGCTACCGGCGTTGGCGGGATCATCCGCGACATCTTTACCATGGGCGCGCGGCCGGAATTTTGTTTGAACTCACTGCGCTTCGGCCCAATCACCGATGGAAGGACACGCGCCGCTATGTCCCAAAATAAGGAAGCACCGACGGTGGGGCGTACACCACAAGATCGACGTTCACAGATCGCGGCAAACCGCCGCCTCTTCACCGGCGTCGTCTCCGGCATTGCGCATTACGGCAACTGCGTCGGCGTGCCGACCATCGGTGGCGAAATTTATTTCGATGAAAGTTTCGAGGGCAATCCGCTTGTAAATGTGTTCTGTCTCGGCGTGCTGCGCCATGAACAACTCGCGCGCGGCGCTGCCCGTGGCGTCGGTAATCCCGTTTTCTACGTCGGCGCGGAAACTGGCCGG
>DATMPQ010000173.1:0-8533 GCA_035567015.1 Chthoniobacterales bacterium
GTCGCCGAAGATGGCTGTGGTACGTTTTCACGACCGACGGCGAGGCGATCATCGAGGGTTCGGAGAGTTGCCGACCCGCTGCCAAGTACAATGCTAATAGGGCGCTTTTCCAGCTGCTGCTTTGCGCGCCCTATCGAACGAAACCGCACGGCCGCACTGTCGATAGTTTTGGGCCGTCCCGAAGGTCGAGCCGGGGTCAAGGCCAAAGAGGCTGAACCGTCGGTCTCGTGTTGGCCGCCGGAAATTCAACCTGGTCCCCCGCGATGGCCGCCTGCTGGTCTCATCAATCGCGATAAAGCACGGACGTTAAACTTAATTAGCAAGCTTAATCCTTAGGTCTTCTTGCCGGGCACCGTCGCCGCGCTAGCGTCGTCTCATCGATCACGGAGGTGATCTATGAGCGACCCCGCGCCGAAGCGCACGGCCAAAATCAAAAAAGTTCGCGGCTAACCGCTAACCTGCGAGGGTGCTGCGCTCCCTCACACGCGACATCGCCGGGTGTTTGCCGTTCTTGACCTTCACCCAATGCTTCGACCGGCCACTCTGATAAGGCCGCTCACGGCGCTTCGACACCAATCCCTCTAATCCCATCCGGCAAGCGGCAGGAAGAGGTCGAGACCGATCTCGCCGCGTTCGAATGGGTTGATGAGGGCCGACGTGCCAGGAGCGGTTCGAGGTTGATCTTGCGCATCGACAGCGGCAGCCCATCGCTGGCCGGGTTTTGTATTTTGAAAGCTGCTGAAAACCCCGTGTTTGGCCGCTGGTGCGTCCGGCGTCCGGTGTCGGGGGCAGCGGCCAGATCCGAAAAACTCACCAGCAGCGGGCACACCTTTACCGCTGATGGCCCAAGCCAAAGCCAAGCTGCGAAGCTTTCACGCGCAACGCTGCGACGGTTCGCTTCATCTCCTTAGAGACCTTGGCAACAGGCGTCCTATCCTTCGAATGCTTCTTGAGGCTCCGCAGGTCAGCGGCGGTCCATTCACGACGGGTTTGCATCTTCTTGTTAAAACGTTTCAACTCGTTAGCTCCTAAGTTCATTTTACTGGCACCTGTTAGCTATCCCGGCGTGCGTTCTCAACTTACAAGTCCGCAATGCTGACTGTCACGTTCGCGCATCAGATGTCGGATCAATGCATGGGCGGGCCGGACTGCCCTTGGGGCCATTTGCCGAAATTCGGCACTGCCCTGCTCTGGTCTGGTCTCATACTGACAGCTATAGTCGCTCCGCTCACAATCGAAATCGGATAGCGGTTACAGAGGGCCATTTCGGCGGGTCGCGCAGCATGGATTGGCCTGACTATCTACGGGACCAGGCGACCATGTATCGGCAACAAGCCGAGCAGGCAGACGATCCTTTCGTCAAAAACGAATTGCTTGAGCTGGCGTCCGTCTGTGAGGAAGTTGCCAATGACATCGAGGATCATCTGACAGGCGGGTAGCTGGTCGCCCACGTGGCCGGTTAAGCGTGCCGGCGCGCCATGGCCGAAAAAGCGATCAAGGTTCGCTGTTCGCCAGTCGTATGGGTTCAAGGCTCAAACTGAAGTTATCCTCGTAGTCCGCAAGGCCGCAGCCGCCGCTTGGAGCCGGGTCAGGTATTGCCGATGGTGGCCAACCAATCAGTTTGTGGACAAAAAATCCCCGGCCCTCTCTTTGCTCCGCAATATACGAGCGCTGCTTTGCGACGTCGTGTGGGATTACAAATATGCGGCGCTGCGTTAGCTCTCCTGAGGGGAGAATGACGATAGCTAACCAATCGAATTCGTCATCATCGTTGTAGCCGACAAAGTTGCCGCTTTTCGCAAATGTGCGAGTTTTGACGGAGACCTTCTGCAGCTCTCGGCCGGGTGGCTGGGCAACGATGTCATAGGAAGGCCAGTTGCTCGGCACGATAAACGACGGAATGCCCTGCAACGTAAGCTCGGCCGCAACCAGCATCTCACCGGCATCGCCCATCTGCTTAGTCGTATAAAGTTTGGAAGCCACTAGCCCGCCTCAGACCAAGGTGTTTGGCTACTTTTCGATTATTACTTATAGTCTATGCCTGCCAATACGCGCATGGACGTGCGCAGGCGAGTTGGGCTCAATTTACAAAGAATAAGGCGGGGCAAGGGCTTGTCGCAGGAAGAGCTTGCTCACCGTGCCCGCGTCCACCAGACTTACTTGTCTGGTGTCGAGGGCGGAAAGCGCAATCCCTCTATTGGCGTGCTGGGACGCCTCGTGACAGCATTAGGCGTCGATATTGAGGAGTTATTTCGTCGACCACGTACTGGCCGATAGCACTCGCCTTCACTGATCTGAATAACGTCAGTTCGAACAAGAATTGGCCCCTTGTCAGCGTGTCATCGGCTAGAAAACCCCATCGTCAGGCGCCGAACCCGCCTCAGGAGGGCGCAGTTCGGTGTGCATTGGTGAGAGACGGCGACCCCTATGTTTGATGGCGGCAAACCTGGTCACCAACGAAAACGCAACGCAGGCTCCTAGGAGTAGGGCCCAAGACCCCGTTCTCTTCGAATTAGCCTCATCCTCGATTGGCACGTCCGCAATATCGTTGATCGGCCTTTTTAGGGACCGCGCGAACTCGGTCGGAATATCCTCACGTTGAGATGGTATATATCAGCGTCACTAAGGGCGCCTAGCGCGGTGACCAGTTCGAGGCTCTAGAGGAAGGAGAGGTGCTGATGACCGTTCACAAGATCCTCGTGGTGCTGGCGTTCGCCGTCTGCTCGATAGCACCGGCATTCGCTCAGAAAGCCGAGATTGAGGCTGCGAATGCAAAATGGACGGAGTTCTTCAATAAGGGCGATTTCGCGGGTATTGCATCGCTCTATACCGCTGATGCGAGGGCGTTCCCGCCCGGAAAGCCGATGGTGAAGGGTAACGTCGCAATTGGAGAAATGTGGAAAGGCATGGCGGAGCAAGTCACCGATCCGAAAGTCACAACCGTAGACGTGAAGCTTCTTAGTCCTACGGCCACAGAGGAGATCGGAACCTTTAGTCTGAAAACGAAAGAGACCACTCCGAAGGAAGTCACGGGCAAGTACGTCGTTGTGTGGCAGAAGGTTGGAAATGATTGGAAGCTTGCCACCGACATCTGGAACGATGGAAAGTAGGCTGCTCCTAGGACGACATGCGTGAGGCTACTTGTCCATTGGACTGCGCGTATTAGCATTCGTCAGCGCATCATCGGCTCAAGACCTCCCATCAGGAGCCGAACCACATCAAGCCGCGGCAATATCGGTTTGCGATTTCAAAACGCGCGCACGCGCCTTGATGTGTCTCAGCAAAGGTACTGTGTCGGCAAAGGCTATTTCTTTTTCTTCTTGCCGGTCTTTTTCTTCGCCTTAGCCTTCTTAGCTTTCTTAGCCATCTTGCCCTCCACGATCCCAAAGTTGGTTCAATGCAAGTCGTTTTCGACACGCACAAATGTAAAGTACACCACGATTGCAAAATTGATACCGCGCGTTCTGAATAAGGTAAACGGCGGTCACACCCGTGGCTGGTCCCGGTGGGCGACCTTTTTTACGATGCATCGACGCGATACTTGGACATGACTGGTTGCCCGGTTGAAACGCACCCACGCCCAGATTGACATGAAGCCACGTCGCTAATGGGCTAATAGTAGGCCAGGGCTGAAGCAATCTTTCTCAGAGCTATAGCGTGCGCCCTCGAGCAGAGCGCGCGATATGCTTCTATCAACTCTGACTGAGCGCGGTGAAAGAAGAGAGTGGCGCTACGTCATCTGCACTTTGCTCGCTCGAGTGGCCGACCGAGCGGGAAGCATTCGCCCAACCTTGACGAACTGCCTCTCCGCGACAATTGTGAGGGTTCGCGGCGGAAAGCGTCACGAGCAAAGCCAAATAATCGCCACAGCCATTGGCAGACCGACACATACCGCACCGCCAAGCATGATCACGATATCTCGAAGCAGAGCTTGAGCTGACATGTTCTTACTCCATCAGCCGATGAAGTCAGTCTGCCTAAAGAGCCCACGGCACAAGTTAATGTCGTCGCGTTGTCCTCCTTATCCACACGCGAAAAGTTTCGAAATGTCCCGACTGGAACGGAAGATCATCGGCGCATTCGTGATCGTGTGCACGCTATTGACACCGTTGATGATTGTGTTGGTTTGACGAGGAGCCATCGTCGCGGGATCGCGTTGGTCGAAATTTTCGCCCTGACTGGGGATATTAAAACGGCCGTGCAGTATTGCTACATTTGAACGACGGCAAAGCTAGTCGTGATCACCGGCAGAGTTCGTGGCTTTCGGGCCAAGGCGAAGGCGCTGCAGCCGCCTTTGCCAGATGACGCGCTCAAGATCGTGATGCGTGCCAGAACGACCCGCTCGGCTGGTGAGAGCGACCATGCGAACCCCGCTTTGGTACTGCTGGGGCGAAGCCTAACTCGCGATCTGTAAATCAACAAACGCCGTTCCCGACGAGGCATCTTGACCTTTGAAGCGGCCTTATTCTTTTTCTTTGGGTTGTAGGTCGGGTGCCTCGGTGAACGGCACAGGTAGTTCGCCAGCTTGTTCCTTGAGATGGGCCGCAAGATCGATCAGCTTAGATGCCAACACCGGATCGGACGTTGATTGAGCCATCCTAAGCATTGCCGCAGCTGCGCGCGAACGTGAAACCGGTTCAGGGCCACGGGTACGGACATCCTTTGTCTTTTTCTCGCCCATATGGAACACCGATCCCGTTCCGCAACATAAGTGCAAAAGTGCACTAACTGAGGCACATCTTGATTTGCAGCAATAAGTTCGCAAATTTCCCTGACTGCAATTTTTCTACCTCTCGGTTTTGTTCCCCCGTAGTAACACAAGTAACATTTCGTGTAGTCGAACGATGTAACCGTTCCGCAGGTTGGAATGGCGTCGCAGGAAAACTGATGCCGATAAACCAACTTATGAGAGAAGGGAAGATCGACGCGACTAAAGGCGCGGAGCTCAATCGTGCCTTCGAGTATGCCCTTCGAGAACTTGGCTTGGTGGATCGTGCGGACGCTCTCACGAACATTGTCGCTGAAAAAATCATCGAGGTTGGTGCGACCGCCGTCACCGACCCCGAAGAAATGGCCAGGGCCGCGATCAAGAGACTTGGTCTGCCCAGTGCATCTTAGCCGGGGACCAAATGCCGGACAGTCGAGCCTTTCGGCCTCAGATCAGGCCAAGGGCGAGAAAAATCCCGATTTCGATGAGGAAAGCGACACCCGTGATCGCGGAGGTAAGAAACACATCACTCAACGTCACGGCTCACGTCCCCTTTTGGCCCGGCCCCTAAAACCATGGTTCCACGTCAGGAACGATTGAAGCGTACCGATTTTGCGACTCTCGCCAAGCCGGTTGACGTGCTTCCTGATGCTCGCCGGTAGTTCAGGCTCTACGCTCATATACTGCTGCAGGCGTTCGCCGATTTCTTGCCGAATCGCCCTGCTGTGCGTGCGATCAATGTCGATGGGGCTGCGCATGACGGAACCTCGTTGTTCCGGGGAATAGCAACCCTGCCATTGCTCACTAACATAAGCTACAAAGTGGACCGTCGTTCCCCCACCTCGGTATAAATCTGCACCAAACGGAACTAATGGCCTTCACACCGCTGATCGCTGCGCCGGCCAATAGCATTCGGATGTGTTGGCCCGCCGTCTTATTTGGTCCTGATCACTTATAGAGGAAGGCACAAAAAAAGCCCGACGCCATGATAGCGCCGAGGCCGTCAAATCGCTGGAGGAGGTTTCTCCCCGGAATGGTGAGGTGGGGGGTTCGGAGGTCGCGGTCCTGTGGTCTCCGGTCGGGGAAACGGCTCAATTTCAGAAGCGCTGGATTTATTGTGTCACCCGGCGCGGGGCGGGCGGCTGATCTAAAAACGCCTGAGATTGAGGAACGGTGAAGGTCGTGTCGGGCCTGCTCCTTATGAAGAGTTGTCCGGTAATCAACATGACGGCTGCAAACACAACGGCCAGCATGGCAGTAGCCAATTGCGACATTTCACTCATAGGCGATCCACGACCTCGGCAACCATCGAGCGTTGCTCGATCACTAACTCGCGAGCACAGCTGAGCGTTCCGGGAGCTTATAGCTCGCGGCTCGTCGCGGGGTGCTTTCGGTTCTTAACCTTAATCCAGTGGCGCGACTTACTCGCTTCGTAACGGCGCTCGCGGTGCTTCGAGGCGATACCCCCCAGTCCCATCTGGCAGGCTGCCCAGAATAGATCAGGGCCGATCTCGCCACGCTCGAATGGATTGATGAAGATGCCCTCGCGGCGACGTGGCAGGAGCCGTTCGAGGTTGGCCTTGCGCATCGATAGCGGCAACTTGCGCAGATCATCACAGTCTTCGGCTTCAAAGCGACGAGGTGTGTCTTTTAGTGGGCGTCATTAGCTTGGGAGCACGATCCGCGGTCGCTAGCGGGCGTTCAATTGGGTCGCGGGCGATCCTCGGTTGCAATTCCCTTAGGTCGAGAAAGACGTCAGCTCGACGCCGTAACTCGTCTGCGATCAATGCCGGTTGGTTTGTCGAAACGACAGTCACCCGGACGCCGCGGCGCTGTATGGCTTCCACCAGCGAACGAAAATCGCCATCACCTGAGAAGAGAACCATCTCGTCAACGTGTGCGGACATCTCCATGGCATTCACGGCCAGCTCGATGTCCATACTGCCCTTCACCCTGCGCCTTCCGCTGGCGTCGATGAATTCCTTGGCGGCCTTGGTGACGACGGTGTAACCGTTGTAATCGAGCCAGTCGACCAATGGCCTGATCGACGAATACTCCTGATCCTCAATGATGGCCGTATAGTAGAACGCGCGGACGAGGGTTCCGCGGCTCTGGAATTCCGTGAGGAGGCCCTTGTAATCGATCTCAAAGCCTAGCGTCTTGGCCGTAGCAAAGAGATTAGGGCCATCAATAAAGAGGACAATCTTGTTTGAGCGAGTTGACATTCTTTGGTCCCGTGGAGGGAAGGCGAAATTGCCTTAAGGCTCGAATTGGATAACGTCTTCGCTTCTCTCGAATTTTGAAGCTCTGGCAATATGGGGTATAGCCGAGGGGATCGGAGGGGCTGGACGGGGGCGCGGCCTGATCAATTTCTTGTTTTTGATACGACCGTGCGCAGGCATGGTCGGGCATGGCGGTGGTTCGTCTCGACGACCGAGGGGGTGGTCGTCATGTGCGGCTCGGAACGCCGCCGATCCGCCGCCACATACCAAGCTAGCAGAGCGCTCTTCCTTCTATTGTCGGCCGGGCCTCGTCGAATGCTTGGACTGGCCAGCCTGATACGGACGGTCATGGCGCTACGAAGAGCCGAGCCGAGCTGACTGTCCTCACTTGCCTAACACCGGTTGTCCTGATGCGCGATCAAGTGGTGGGCGAGCCGTGGCGAGGCCCGTTGTGCCAGGCGCGGTCTCGCTGGTAGCCGTCCTTTTTTCGACCCGCTCAAAAGTCGTGAAGAATGCCATGAGCATCGCGACAATCACCGCGACCGCGAAGAGTAAGAGGGCGGTTTGGTGGCCGTTCCGCTCGTTCCTCATGAGAGACCCTCCTCTCATTGTGGTTTGCGATGCGCGGCCAATGGTTCGCGCCAGTGGGGCCGCCCCTTGCGAAGGAAATCAGAGCGGCCCCTGCCAACTGCTTCAATTGCCCTGCCCCCATGCCATGAACAGCGCTGCAGTCGAACTCTACAATCATAAGTAAAAAGTCGGATAGCTGCAGTGATACGCATCACAAAATCGGCTTATTTGCGAAGCCGAATTTGCGAGCTGTTGGAATAGGCGGCAAAGTCGAAGTCGAGTGGAACGTGCGCGAGCTCGCTATCCTGATCGCTGCCCTGATAACCTTCTCAGCCATTGCCCGGCCACACGAACATCATTTCGTGCCGCAAACCACGGGATTGATGCCGCCTGTGAATGTTCCCTGACAACGAGGCTCGGAATTTTGCATAGGAGGGGACTTCAGTGCCGGCTAGCCGTCTCCAAAAACCTGAGAACCGAGGTTGGTACGCAGCCCGTGCGGCAATAACCTCGGCAATCGAATCTGCGCGAGCCCGAAAGCACGGGCGTTACGGTCCAATAAGATCATCTTTATCAGCCCAATAAATCTGAGCAATGAGACCCTTTCCTTCCTGCTTTAGTCCAAACCACATGAACCTTTTCAGTTTGTGACCATTCTTAACGTCAGACGTACACGAGATGATACCAACATAGTCATAGCAGTATTGAGTTGCTTCAACATTGCCGAGATTGTTCGTCGTTACCAGCTTGGTAACCTGCCCATCCTTTTCAAGACCGAGTTTGTTTTCACCGACATTATATGCCCATTGCTCAAAGCACGTATCGCCTTTGCAATGATGCGGGTCATGAATTGTTGGTTTTGCTTTATTCTTCTCTGCCGTGTCCACGGTGGCAGCAGCAGCAGAAGCCCAAAACCCCAATTTTTTTAAAACCTCGACTGTCAAATCCGTCTTCGTGAACTGCTTGAACTGGTTGGCAAACTCCTGAACATTCTGCGACTGAAGCGAATTGAATGCGAGTTCCTCTGGCGTAA
>DATMPQ010000174.1:0-24440 GCA_035567015.1 Chthoniobacterales bacterium
ATCCCTCGTTAAGCCAACATAGAATTGATGATCTGCGAGCGAACGCAAAACATACACGTAACAGTACCTTGGCATATCTCTCATCTCACGGGGTGAATTCAGCGCCTATCTTCGTTCGTGCCGCGACTTTCGGTCAACTGAGCAAGCACATTTTCGACCACGGAGGGGGTCGAGTCTAAACCCAAAAAACCTTCCATCATGGTATCTAAGTGATGGCGTGAACACGACTAATCTCGTCATTCCCATGGATCTGCTCATCGGCGACGTAAATGCCAACCGTTTCGTAAATGCCTCAAACGTTGCACAGACCAAAGCTCAACTCGGGCAACCAGTCACGACTTCGAACTTCCGCGCGGATGTAAATCCAAACGGCATCATCAACGCTTCGGATGTCGTGCACGTAAAATTTCTGGTTGGAACGTCTCTGCCCCCATAGAAGTTGCATCAACCGCGCGACTTCTTACGGCACGATCGCAAACACACGCGCTGGAAAACCAGAGCCGCCTTTGGGTTTTGGGAAGCTGGCGACCACGATTGCGCCGCTCTCGGGAACTTGATCGAGATTAGTGAGCAACTCGATCTGATAATGGTTCGTGCCCAAAATGTAAGTCTCGAGCGAATAATCGTCTTTCGTCGTGGCGATGCCGGGATCGGTATCGGTGGTTTCATGCCCTGAAGCCGTAATCTTGCGTTCTTCATAAAGATATTTGAGAACGGGCAAGCTCCAACCGGGATAATGCCCGACGCCGTTTACATCCTTATTCGCCATTTTTGCCGCGTCCGGCCATCGCTTCGACCAATCGGTCCGCATCGCCACAAAGGCGCCTCCCGGAATTGGTCCGTGCTCTTTCTCCCATCTTTTCACGCGCTCGATCGACAAAATGTAATCCGGATTCTTTGCGGCCTCCTCGTGGACATCGACAACAACCAGCGCGAGGATCATTTCCTTGATATCGATTTGATCCACGGTGCGCAACCCTTTAATGAAATGCGCGGGCGGATCGACATGCGTTCCCCATTGTCCGACATGGGTAAACACTTCAGCGAAAAATCCGTTGCCCATCGTGTCCGGTCGTTTGTCGTACCAATAAATCGTCTTGCGTGTTTCATCGGGAAATCCTGACCAGCGCGGAATGCCCGGCTCAAATGCGTGCGTGAGATCCACATACTTTTTCCCAGCCAAAATCTGCTGAATTCGTGTGAGTGAAGGCTCCTCTCCGTGTTGCGCTGAACAGGCTGCCACAAAAGTCAACGTGATCGCGGTAATCAGCGTTCTTTTGGTGACGTGCATTTTGTCTTGTTAAGTGATCCCTCAGTAAGAAGCCAACAACTTCGAATAACTCCCAATAAGTTTCGTCCCTTTCCGCGCAACGAGTATTTGTCGGCCAATGTTAGAGATGTTATCAACAGTTCCCGCTCCGAAGCGACTACGGTGGACGGGCGGGGTTTTATTCGCAGCCAGAAGGAGAAGAACTGACTGAAATAAAGAACTCAGAGTAGAAATCCGGCGGTGAAAAAGTACGCGAATTAGCACGAATGCGACCGCACATCATCACTCCTGCCAGTAGTTCCATCGCTAGCCAGGAAACGTCGACACCGATAGTTCCGGTGCGGGCGGAGAATCGCGACCAAAGTGAGAGTTTATTTGAGCACGTGGCTTGGCTGTACGCGTTTTTTCGCGAGCACCTTTTCCGAGATGATACGAACCGCATGATCGCAGCGCTTTGGCCAAGCGGCCAGCCGACGTCTGGAACAGAATTGATAGAGTTCGGCTGCGGTCCCGGCTTTTACTCGCGCCGGCTTGCGCAACCGTTTCCCCAGATTTCAGTCGTCGGAGTTGACCGGTCGGAGAACCAATTGCGCTGGGCGCGCGAACGTGCCTCAGCAGTCAGACTTTCAAATTGCCTCTTCGAGTGTGTCAACGTCTTGCAGTTACCATGTGGAGATGCGCGGTTCGACGCGTTGATCGCGTCGCGGCTGTTCACCGTTTTGCCTGAACCGACTCGGGCCATCGCGGAGATGTATCGTGTTTTAAAACCGGGAGGTCGCTGTTTCGTAGCCGAACCGCGCTACGCGTTTTGGGCGTCGATCCCGCTTTTTGCGATGTGGTTGCTGGCTGGCGTCATGCATTCAGGGAATGGTTACCGGGAACCGCAGATGGCCACCGTTTTTTCCGCCAGCGCATTCGAAAACTTGTTCATGGCGCAGCCATGGAAGCAGATCAAAACCTGGCAGGACGGACGCTATCAGTACGCTCTCTGTGAAAAAGCTTGAACGTGCTGGAGGCGAACGGTTCCAGCAGAATGAAGTTGGCTCATCGCATTCTCGACCCTAAGCGTATAGAGCAAATTAGCCCCGAAAGCATTCGGGGCTGCGCGCTCGCCGTCATGACAAAAGCGCCGCGCACCGGCCATGTGAAAACGCGTCTCGTTCCGCCACTCACCGCGGATGAAGCGGCGGCGCTTAACACCTGTTTTCTTCGCGACACCGCCGCCGCGATCACGGAAGCGTCGGGTAAGAATGTGCAAGGCATCGCGGTTTACACTCCTATCGGCGCGGAAGAGACGTACATCGACATCTTGCCGGACAATTTCCAGCTCGTGCCACAGCGCGGTGATGGATTTGGTGAACGACTCGCCGCCGCGACCGAAGATCTTTTGCGAATTGGATTTCAATCCGTTTGTCTGATCGATTCGGATAGCCCGACGGTTCCGTCGCGCGTCTATTCTGAAGCGGCGAACATGTTGTCGATCCGCGACGATCGCGTCGTACTCGGACCTTCGGATGATGGCGGCTATTATTTGATCGGTCTGAAACAAGATCATCGCGGGCTTTTCGAGCAGATCGATTGGAGCACAGAACGCGTGCTGGAGCAGACAATGCAGCGCGCTGCGGAGATGGATCTCGAAGTCAAATTATTGCCCACTGGCTACGATGTCGATGATCGCATCACATTGCGCCGTTTGTGCGATGAACTGCTGAACCCAAACACAACGGATCAGGTCGCGCCTCAAACACGCGGTTTTTTGCGTGACCTAATCGAGCGAGAGGGCCGCGATCGGATTTGGCCTGCGAGAAAATGAAACGAGCGCTCGTCACCGGCGGCGCTGGTCTTATCGGGTCACACCTTGCCGATCTGCTTGTTCGCGAAGGCTGGACGGTCCGCGTCCTCGACAATCTTGAGCCGCAAACGCATCGGCGCGGGAAACCGGACTGGATAAACAAGCACGTCGAATTTGTCGAAGGCGATTTGCGTGATCGCGACACCATCTCCGCCGCGCTCGACAAGATTGACATGGTATTTCACCAGGCTGCCTACGGCGGATACATGCCCGAGATCGCGAAATACGTTCACGTTAATTCGTTCGGCACCGCTCAAATGCTCGAAGTGATCCGCGAAAAGAAATTGTCGATTCAAAAGATTATCGTCGCGTCATCACAGGCGGTTTACAGCGAAGGTGCCGGCATTTGCCCGAATCACGGACTCGTTTTTCCGCCGGTGCGGCCAATCGAGCAATTACGCGAAGGCGATTGGCAAGTGCATTGTCCGATCTGCGGCGCAATTACCAAAAGCGCGCCGACTCCGGAAAATGCGCCGGTCGGCGGCGAAACCGTTTATGGTCTCACAAAAGTCGATCAGGAAAAGCTCGTTCTGCTTTGGGGGAAACAAATGGGCATTCCGGCAGTCGCGTTGCGCTACTCCTGTACCTACGGACCGCGCCAATCAATCTTCAATCCCTATACCGGAGTGATCGCAATTTTCTGCACGCGCTTGCTTAACAATTTGCCGCCGGTTCTCTACGAAGATGGCGAACAGACACGCGACTTTTCGTTCGTCGAGGACATCGCGCGCGCGAATTTGCTCGTCGCCGAAACGGACAAGCTCGATGGATCGGCGGTGAATGTCGGCTGTGGGAAAGGCACAACCATTCGCGAAATTGCCAAGCGCGTCTCTAACGCGCTCAAGATCGACATCGAACCAGAGGCCGGCGGCGAATTTCGTCCTGGCGAAATGCGCCACCTCACGAGTGACGCGGCGCGAATCGGCGCTGCCGGTTATGAGCCGCATGTCGATCTTGCAACTGGGATTGCGCGCTATCTCGATTGGATTCGATCGCAATTCAACGTTCGTGATTATTTCAGCGAAGCGGCAACAATTCTGCGCAGCAAAGGCATCGTCCATCAAGTGAAACGCGCGCGGCAATGAAACTTGCGGGCGCGATTGATTTCAACGCGCTGGCCGCTGACTATGCGCGCAAAGATTTCCCCTTGCTCCAGGCGGGCGCCAGCGCGGAGAAGGCGCTGGAAACCATTCGGCGCGAGGGTGTCGGCGAGCGCGTTATTTACTTTTACGCCGTCGACGAGCGAATGCGTTTGGTCGGCGTGGTCCCGACGCGGCGTTTGCTCACGGCCGCTCCGGCCACGCCGTTGCGTGAGATCATGGTGCCGCGGGTGATTGCGTTGCCAGCCACGGCCACTGTTCTAGAGGCGTGCGAATTCTTTGTGCTCTACAAGTTTCTCGCTTTTCCCGTCGTCGATGCGGACCGGCGCATCATTGGAGTTGTTGATGCCGACGTTTTTATGGAGAGCGTGCTCGAGACGCAGGAAAGCGAAGGCGAGGACGTCGCGCGCGCTGATTTTTTCGAGATACTCGGCTTCCATCTCGCGCAGGTCCGCGACGCCTCGCCCTGGCGCATGTTCCGTTATCGTTTTCCGTGGCTGCTCGCGACGGTAGCCAGCGGAACGATCTGCGCGCTTCTGGCCGGCGCGTTTGAGGTGTCGCTCGCGCGGAGTCTCGTGATCGCGTTTTTTCTCACGATGGTCCTCGGCTTAAATGAAAGCGTGAGCATGCAATCGATGAGCGTGACGATCCAGGCGCTGCGCTCAGCGCGAGTCACACGGCGCTGGTTCGCAACCGCATTTCGACGTGAAATCGTGACTGCGTTATTGGTGGCTGTGGCGTGCGGAGCGTTGGTCTCGGCCATCGTTTGGTTTTGGCGCGATGAGATTCGTGCAGCACTCGTCATTGGCGGCAGCATCGCGGTGTCGCTGGTGACGGCGTGCCTGTTTGGACTTGGCGTTCCGTCGCTTCTGCATTGGTGGAAGCTGGATCCAAAAATTTCGGCCGGTCCTGTCACTTTGGCGCTGGCGGATTTTTTTGCACTCCTCTTTTATTTCACTAGCGCGTGGCTCGTGCTGCGATGAAATCGGCGGTCGCGGTTCCGGGCTGGGTCACGGTGATCATTCCGGCGCTCAACGAAGAAGAGCCGATCGCCGGCGTTGTCGGAGCAGTGGCCGCGCAAGAGATCGCGCGCGAAATCATCGTGGTGGATAACGGCAGCAATGACGACACGGCCAGGCGCGCGCGAGACGCGGGTGCGCGGGTCGTTGCAGAACCGCAGCGAGGTTACGGGCGCGCCTGTATGGCGGGAGTGTTCGCTCTCTCCGCGCGATGCGATGTCGTCGCTTTTCTCGATGGCGATGGCAGTGATTGCCCAGAGTTCCTGAGTCAACTAGTCGATCCAGTTATGGCCGGGACTCACGATTTCGTCATCGGATCGCGCACGCGCGGCAAGCGCGAACCGGGCAGCATGAATTTCCAGCAGATTTTTTCGGGCCGGATCGCCGGCTTGATCACGCGATTCCTCTACGGGGTTCGTTATACCGACATGTGTCCGTTTCGCGCCATCCGGCGCGACGCACTCGAGCGATTGTCTATGAAAGAAAAAACCTACGGTTGGAACCTGGAGATGCAGATGCGGGCCGCACGCGCTGGACTGCGCATTCTCGAAGTGCCGGTCAATCATCGTTGCCGGACGGGCGGACGATCGAAAGTTTCCGGCACCTTGCGTGGAACGTTTGTCGCCGGCGCGCGGATTATCGCAACATTGTTGCGGATTGCGTTCGAGCGGAAGGCACACTGATGTGAAGTGGATCGACCGCTCCGTCGGGCGATGCTAGATAAATGCGGCTTTGCCGCCAAAATTTAACATCGAGCTTGCCACGGGGCGAGTCCGTCCGTTGCCGGACAAGGGACTGCTCGATCCACCTGCGCAATTTGGTTCCTTTGTGGAGCAGAGCTTGTAAGATCGATACCACTTATGACCAGAACGAAAGCACTATCCGCCGGGCTGCTCGCCGGACTTGTTGCCGGCATCGCGATGACAGTGGTGATGTTGGTCCTCGCATGCTTCGGCGTCGCGACGCCGCTCGTGATTATCGGCGATCGGCTCTCGGTTTTCATTTCGCCGGGACCGTTTCTCTCCATCATGGGCAGAGTCGGCGGCTATAATCATTTGAAACAGCTCGGTGTTGGATCCGCAATGGCCGGCCAGCTTCTCGTTGGTGCTCTTGGCGGCGCGATTCTCGGTTTGGTCATGCGGCGTGATCTGGCGCGGCGCGTGACACCTGCAACGATTTGGATATTCGTCGTCTTGCCCATCATCGTGGCCGCGGTCGCGCTGTGGCCAGTGCTCGGGACAAGTTATCGCGGATTGCCGATTGATGCGGCGAGGTTGGTCACGCTGGTTGGTTTTGCGCTCGCTGTTTTCGCTTTTGAACGAACCCTCGTAACCGGGTTTCACTTTCTCACTCGCGCAAAAACTGGAAGCGACAAGCAAGAGTTCACTCCGGCAATCGGCCGGCGTGCGCTGATCTTGGGCGGGCTGGGCGTGCTCGTCGTCGGCGGTGGCGTTGGTCTGATGCGGAAACTTTATCGCGCGGCTGCGTTTAGTTATGATGGAACGCAATACAAAGGCCGCGTCGTTCAGCCGATCACGCCTAACAAATTGTTTTATTGCGTGACGAAAAACGTCGTCGATCCGCGCGTGAATGTTCACTTGTGGCATCTCGAAGTGAACGGCCTCGTCGAGAATCCGCGAGAGTATCGGTTCGAAGATTTTACCGCGATCACTCCGGTCGAGCAGGAGACAACGCTCATGTGCATCAGTAACGGATTGGACGCCGGCCTGATGAGCAACGCCCTCTGGAAAGGTGTGGCGATGCATGATCTGCTCGATCCGGCCGCCCCGCTTTCAAATGCCGCGAAAGTTCGGTTGCACGGTGTGGACAATTACACGGACACAATTTCGCTCGAAAAGGCAATGGACCCTGCCACCATCGTCGCCTACGAAATGAATGGAATGCCGCTGCCGCACCGGCATGGTTATCCAGCGCGCGTCATCGTTCCTGGATATTTCGGCGAGAAGCATGTCAAATGGCTCACGCGAATCGAAGTAACAGACGCGAACGCGAAAGGGTTTTACGAAACGCAAGGTTGGGGCCCGGATTTCATCGTGCCGACCCGGTCGCGCATCGATGTGCCGGAACACGAATCACGATTCTCGATTAACGAATTACGGGGACCAATCGAAGTCAAAGGCGTCGCGTTCGGCGGCGATCGCGGCATCTCGCGTGTTGAGCTCAGCCTCGATGATGGTGAAACGTGGGACGACGCGGATATTTATTACACTGGAGGGGACCTCGCGTGGTCGCTCTGGAGCGCACACAATGGCTGGATGCCCGATGAGCCGGACGATTACACCATTGTCGTGCGCGCCACTGATGGCCAAGGCGACGTGCAAGAATGGGAAGAAGATCGCAGCCCGTTCTCCGGCGTCACCGGCTTCCACAAAATCGTTGTCCATATCACGGTGTAAGATTGACGATCCCCAGGATCGACAATTGCATCGGAGGGACGCGCTCCGTCGCGTCCCATTAATTTGTCGGACGGCACCGAGGCCATCTTCCCGTTCATCTTTGACAGCGTGGGCACCAGGCGGTCGTGCGACCGCCGATTGTCGCGCGTCGCAAAGGTGTGCGATGGCGCGGACAAACACCGCTGTTTTCCCAGCGCTGATGAATGAGCCAAGTTCGCGGCGGATCGGAGAAGTGTTTGCCGAGCGTTTCCAGCGATCGCCTGACGACGAATTTTGCGGTGCGGAAAATCGTGACGCGCTCGCGGGGGTTTAACTTTCCGGCTCGCTTCGAGGGCAACACTTTCGCCCGCCACAGAATTTCGTCCGCCATCCAGTTGCCGATTCCGGGGAAACCGCGCTGCATGAGCAGGACGGCTTTGATCGGCGCTTTACGATGTCGATCCAAGAATTGGTCGAGAAATTTTTGGTCGAACTCGCGCGAAACGATTTCGGGAGCGTGCTGTTTCCACCACGCCGGTTCATCAGCTTCATGATGAAAGCGGACGTGACCAAGCTGGCGCGGATCGGTGAAGACGAGCGCGCGCTTTTGCTGGTACAGCACGAGATGATCGTGTTTACCCGGTCGAAAATCGCGCGATTCGACGTGCGTTTTGCCGGTCATGCCGAGATGAATGCCGAGCCAGTTGTCGCCGGAAAATTCGAACAGCATTTGTTTTCCGCGCCTTGTCGATCTTAGAAACTTTTTGCCCACAAGATTTTCCTGGAGCGCGCGCGTGTTTGTGCCGCGGAACACGTATTTACCTGTGTGAACGCGAACATCGACAATCTCATCGCCGCGGGTGGCGTCCCATTGTTTTCGAAACCATTCGACTTCGGCCAGCTCAGGCATCACGCAGATTACGTGCGGAGCAATTTATCGGCAAAGGTGGATCGGCTACTCCGCAGACGATGTTAAATTACTCGGCTTCGCCGACATTATTTTAGCAACGCGCAAGGGACTGCGTGTTCCACCTGGGCAGTGCACCTTTGCGGACTTGCGCGGCGTGCTAGATTTACTCATGGAGAAGGTGATCATCGTCGGGAGCGGCTGCGCGGGATTGACCGCTGCCATTTATGCGGCGCGCGCCGATTTGAATCCGCTTGTGCTCGAAGGCCGTCAACCGGGCGGCCAGCTTTCGACAACGACGCTCGTGGAAAATTACCCGGGCTTTCCAGACGGAATTGACGGGCCGGAACTCATCACAAACATGCACAAGCAGGCGGAAAAATTCGGCACCCGTTTTGCCTACGCGGAAGTGACCGATTTTGAGCCAAGGGATAGCCACGTGCGCATCAAAGCCGATGATGAATGGCTGGAGACGCAGGCGCTTATCATTGCCAGCGGAGCTTCCGCGCGCTGGCTGAGACTCGAGAACGAAGAGAAGTTGATCGGTCACGGTCTAACCTCCTGCGCAACGTGCGACGGAGCGTTTTACAAAAACGTGCCGGTGTGCGTGGTTGGAGGCGGCGATTCAGCCGCGGAGGAATCGCTTTTCCTCACCCGCTTCGCTTCAAAAGTTTACTTGATTCATCGGCGTGATAAACTGCGCGCCTCGAAAATCATGGCCGATCGCGTTTTCGCGAATAAAAAGATCGAGCCGATCTGGAACACGGTAGTCGCAAAATACATTCCGGACGAGAGAGGCGAGATGCGCGCGGTGCGCTTGCGAAACGTCAAAACCAACGAGGAGCGTGAATTGCCGGTCACATGCGTCTTTGTTGCGATTGGGCATGATCCGAATACGAAGGCCTATGCCGGAAAACTCGAGGCCGATCTGGATGGTTATTTAGTCGCCAAGAATCTTGCGGAGAGTAAATATCCCGGGGTCTTCATCGCTGGCGATGTGGCGGACCGCGTTTACAAACAGGCGGTGACAGCCGCCGGCACGGGCTGCGTAGCCGCGCTGGAGGCCGAACGTTACCTGAGCGAACTGGAATCGCGCTCCTGATCGCGTCTTGAAGATTTGTGATTTGACGCAGTTTTACTCGCCGCGCAGCGGCGGTGTGAAGCGCTACGTTCACGAAAAAATTGCCTACATCGACAAGCACTTGCCGGCGGATGAGCACGTCCTTGTCATTCCTGGATCAAAAACGGAAGTGCGAGGGAATGCGAGATCGCGCATTTATTCGATTCACTCGCCGCTTTTTTCCCGCACATCACGCTACCGGGCGCTCCTGAACTTACGTGCGGTGGAAGAAATTCTCGAACGCGAGCGTCCCGACCTCATTGAATCGGGCGATCCTTACCAGGTGGGATGGAAAGCCATTGCAGTTGGCCGTTCTTTGAAAATTCCGGTCGTTGGCTTTTATCATTCGCACTTCCCGGAGGCATATCTGCGCAGCAGCACGAGGCTTCTCGGCAAGCGTGCCACTGGCCGGGCCATGAAATTGGCGCGGACGTACGTGCGCAAACTTTACAATCAGTTTCAGGCGACGCTTGTGCCCTCCGAGCTATTGGCCGGCGTGCTTTCTGAATGGGGGGTGCGCAACGTGCGCGCCGTCCGCCTCGGCGTTAACATTGATGTTTTCCAACCAATGCCGGACGATTTGGCTGCGACCCGCGACTCGTTAGGCGTGGAAAGACATCAAAAATTACTCTTGTACGTCGGCCGCCTCGCGAAAGAAAAGAATACGAAGACATTATTCAAAGGCCTTGAACTGCTGCACCAGCGAGGCCCGGGCGATTTCCATCTGCTCGTGATCGGCGACGGCCCGCAACGCGATCACCTTCGACAACTGCAGGCGCGGACCGGCAGCGTGTCGTGGATTCAATATTGTACCGACTCAGCTGACCTCGCGCGCTACTATCGCGCGGCCGATTTGTTCGTTCATCCCGGTGTTCAGGAAACATTCGGATTTGTCGCGCTAGAAAGCCAGGCGTGCGGCACGCCCGTGGTAGGGATTCGCGGCAGTTATATGGACCGCATTATTTTTCACGAACAGCGGTCCTGGGCGCTCGAGAACACGGCCCAAGCGCTGGCGGACGCGATTGAAGAATTGAGCGGGAAGAAATTATCGATGCTGGGCGGCGGTGCCTCACAGATGGCGGGAGAATTATACGCCTGGCCGCGGGTCTTCGAGCGACTTTTTTGCATTTACCGCGAGGTTTGCGCAAACTACAAAGGGAACGGCCAGGGATGAACAGCGTAAAAGCATTCACGATCCGCAGCTACCGCGCGTCCGATCGCGCGGCAGTGCGGGGCTTATGTTGCCAGACCGGATTTCTCGGCGAACCAATCGATCCCGTTTACGAAGATCGACAATTGTTCGCCGATTTTCTCACCACCTATTACACCGATCACGAACCGGAATCATCGTTCGTTCTGGAAGTGGATGGCGAAATTCGCGGTTACCTGCTCGGCTCGCGCAAACCGTTGCGCAATCAACTCTACGCGCTTTATCAAAACGTCTGGCTCTTTTTTCGCGCGCTCGCTCGATACTTTCGTTACAACGGACGCTCGCGCCGTTTCATTCGCTGGACGCTTGTGCACGGCTGGCGCGAAGTGCCGGCGGCGCCCCGACGGGTTCCGCATTTCCACATCAATCTGCTGCCCGATGCGCGCAAAGTCTCGACCACTCGCGCGCTCATGAGCGCGTATCTAAGTTATCTTTATCGCTGCGGCGAGAAGCGCGTTTACGGCCAGATCGTCACCTTCGAAAGTCGGCGCGGCGAAAAAATGTTCGAGCGCTACGGATTCAAGGTTTTGAATCGGGCCGAGATCACCAAGTACAAAGCGTTTTATCCCGAATCGGTTTACCTGAGTACGGTGATCAAAAATCTCGAAACGGCGGGGCCTCTTTCGGCCTACGCGCGCCCGCGCTCGCGGATGTAAGAATCGCCAGCGGAGATGGTGGATCGGCCGTTCCGCTGGGATCCTAAAAGTGCGGCTTCGCCGCCATTCATAACATCGAGCAGGGACTGCTCGATCCACCGTTCGCAAGATCGACAACTTGTTCGCGGCGATCTTGTAAGCTAAGGTGCGCGGTTCTTTTGCCGGCATAGCTCAGTTGGTAGAGCAGCTGATTTGTAATCAGCAGGTCGTCGGTTCGAATCCGACTGCCGGCTCCATAGCAAAACATGGGTTTGCTACCTTCAGGCGAGAGACTGCTTAGACACTTCTTGGACACTTTTGGTATTCCAAGGGGGTCTTAAGCGTCCGGGGAGTCGGAAATGTCTGGAATCATCGCGGGACCTTAGAGGGAGGCGTCAACGCGCCTTCGAGCGCGCGATTGTCGGGTCGGTACTCGGAATAAGTCCTTCGAACTTCAAAGAAGGCGCCATCGCATCCCAAAAGATCTGGCGTTCGCCGCGGTCTACATACGAAGTCGAAATGTTGATCGGGAGGCCGACGCCTGTGAGTTCTATAAAGCGCTGAATGAATCCAGAACTCACGATTTCGACCAAGGTTTTTTTTATCAGATCTCGTGAAATCGGTTGGTACGTCTGCGTTCGCATTAGGTGGTAACGAAGCTGCTCACCGCTACTGTCCTCTTCAGAAAACTTTGGGAATTCCCGAAGTTTATCGATTCGAACCGTTACCGATCGGCGATATTCTTCGTCTGTTGTTCGGTGAACGACCGAAATCTTCTCAGCAAAACCGCTCGACGTAATCTGAACCGTGAGTATCTCGTGTGGTGTTATATCGCCCCTCTGGAGATTACTGGCATCAAACCCTGGCCCGGCGACCTCGACGAGAACTTCATCTGCTGATCGAAATAGCAGATTGAGATTGTGACCATTCTGCAGCCGGTTGAGGGGCTCATAAACGGCAACGATTCGAGTGTCAGATAAGAAAGATTGGATCACCTGCAACAATTCGGCCTGAGGGACCAAGAAGCCTCCTCTCGGATACGGTGGTGCCTCCTTTCGGCGATCGTGTCGGATCAATGCGCTCGCCGCGCCAATGTCTCGCAAAAACTTGTGTAGATCGCGCTCCAACGAGTCGTGAGCTCGGGTCACAATCAGGCCGCGCGGCGTCGACAGACCGACACTTCGCAGTAAACACGCACTCCAAAGCTTCCAGTAACCGCGCAACTCGCGTATCGCCAATTCAAGTTCGCCGAATTGGGCCAGGTTATAAGAATCGCCAATCAAATGAATATGTTGCGCACATTGTCTAACGACAGCTTCAACCGCTTGGCCTCTTTCTCAATCTGCTCGCTGTCCTTCGGCGCCCGCCAATCCCATTCAACCTTATTTCTGCCAGACTGTTTAGCTGCAAATTGCCGCATTAGCTGCGATTCAACCGGCTCATTTGGCGGGAAGACAAATACCTCCGGATTTTCTGCACCCACTCGAATTGCGATGTAAGGATGGTTCCGAAATTGAGTAATGGCCTCCCAGCGCTCGATTTGTTGACGTTTCGGCCGATAATTCCTGGCATGGAGGAATTCTGTTAATGCCATGGCGAAATCCTGCGTATCCTCCGCGACTGAAAGTAAATGTATATGGGAATGGCAAATACCACAGCCTCCGTACGAAGCGCTTTCAAAAGGGACACCATGCTCGAACATCAACGCTGTTTTTCCTAACGACTTCAGCTTTTTTCTCCAAATTTCGCTGATGTGCATTACTTCTTTTAATTCTGGTTCTCCCAATTGAGCGGATGAGGTGACGTGTCGTTTCGAAACTAGCAACGAGTGCTCGTTTGTGAGCTGGCCGATCGTCGGCAGGACCCGCGCGTGGAGACCCTCGAATGCGATCCTTGAGCCGAACTCCGGAAACCGCCGCGAAAATGCTTGTGCTAACCCGGCAGACTCCTTGCAGAAGTCACAGTGAATTCGTGGATCGTTCCAAAAACTTTCACCAGTCGAATCAGCGTGTTCTCTTAGCACCGTCATATATTGCGATAACGCCTGCGCATCGATTCGCGGACCGGACGAAGCAAGTTTCATAATGCTCTCGTTGTATATTTTTTCCCCAAGAAAACTTCCAACCGAAATCGTGAATTCCGGAACCTCGCGCCTGTCTGTGCGCGGTAAATACAAACCAAGATATATCATTCCCTTTGCTACGACACATGAAATCGGCTCCGAGTCGTAGAAATGCAGCTCGACCGCCGAATGCGCTAGCAGCTTTTCCAAGCTGGTCGCTACTTGCCACACGTCATTCCAGAAATTGCGATATGTTTCAAAGCCGTTTTGAATTCGACTGCGCCACGTTTCCCCGAACGGATCCAATAGGTAAACTCTCAGGTGTTTGAGTTTCGATTTCGGTTGTTCAAGAAACTCATCAAGCTCGTGAAATGCTTTTACGAACCACCCTTTAGAAACAGTGCCAACAATAGTGACCTCTTTGCTCCGCCGGATTCGATCCATCCATACTGGCGTTCGTGCGGCGTCTTGTCCGCGCCGATCTCCGCGCACATCGAAAATACCGAATTGAGTAACAGTGGAGTAGAATTCCGTTAAGATCCCGCCGTACCACATCGACAAAATTAGCAACGCAACGGGGAATACGGCCGTCATCGCCTCCTTTACCCAGACGATGCCAAAACTGTAGTTATAGATCGCGCCTGCTTTCGCGCGGATGGCAGCCAAATGGTGGATGCCCCATGCTTCCGGGGGGACGGCTCCGCGGCAAAATGGGACAACAACGTAAAGAAGTAAGTACGCTATACAAAACGCCTTCGCTACGTTGACAAAGAGACGCCAATGACTTTGAAAGCCACGTTGTACGTTTAGACCGCTCTCCACGAGCGGCTATTCTGCTAGAGAACCTCCGCTTTGCGCAAGACGGATTCCACGAAAGGCGAGATCATTTTCGACGTGCTCATTTGCTTGAGCTCGTCAATGTCAAAAAAGCGCGCGTCGGATAAATCGCTAGACGCGGCCGGCTGCCCAGAACGGTAACGTGCGTTTAGATAAACAATCACGCGATGTTCAGTCGGCGGGTTGATCAGCTCGCAAACGTTAAATACGCCTTCAACATCAATCTCGATTCCTGTCTCCTCCAGAAGCTCCCGCTGCAGCGTTTCAACAAACGTCTCCCCGAATTCGACACCGCCGCCAGGAAGGACCCATAATCCGCGGCCTGGTTCTTTATCGCGTTTCCCAAGTAGGATCGCCTCGCCACGACGCACGATCCCGGCACATCCGACCCTGGGATTTCGCCGACCCGGGTGATGATTCCCGGTTGAGACTTCGACCCGCTCTGTCGCTCGAATTTTGTTTTTGGTGCGCAACTGGGAGTCGGATAGCGCGTCCTCTTGCTGTTGGTTAGTCGTCAGAAACACCATTTGTTGTGTATTCATTTTCCCTAAAATACAACATATTGTCCATCACAAAATTATCAATGTAAAGCGCGTATTCTGCTGCCAAACAGGGTGAAATTTCCCTAGCCTTTTTGAGCTGTGAAAGAGGTCCTGCGCGTAGATGAGCAAAGACGAATCGAGGTTTCTCGCGACACGTTTCAGTCGCTCGACATAAAGATTCGTAAGGGCCAAACGATCCACGTATGGGCGCTGATCGGCGGGTCGGGACAACTGCAATTGTTACCGCCTAACAGCAAGCTTTCGAAACAGCGCGATCGCTTTGGGGAAAGACGGTATCCAGTGGATTGGGATGCCGCAGGCGATGCGAGGACTTCAACTTATCGGCAACTCCAATCCTTTATGTCCGTGACATGCCACGCACGAACTCAGGGGACGAAAGTCCGCATAACTTTTCCTGCAGAGGCCGTGAGGGTAGGCTTATTTAGAGTCCCCGGGACGCTCGTAGTGGCGACGAATGGCCAAATCTTCGAAGTTTGGAGCAACGAGAAGTGGGAACAATCGGCGAAAGTTTCTGATTTGCGTGGTTTCACGGCGGCAGCGGAGCAAGCATTGCAATAACGGCGGAGTCTCCTCGTCGCTGAGGGCGATATCCACTGCCGCGATGTTGTCCTCGAGGACGGAGTAGGAAAAAGACGCTGGATACGCAGAGTCGGTGACGATGAGTTTAGAGAGGGCACTGTGATCGAAACGCACGAGCACGCTGGCGATTTTCAGGAGCCGTGAACACGTGCGACACATCAGCAAGTGAAATACTGGGAGATCATCGCTGACAAGATCGTTGCGTCTGGTTGGACGTGGGGCTATTGCAGTATCGCGACCGCAAATGGATCGCATTACATCGTTGACGCGCATTGCGGCGATGGACGCCGATTCATCGTTGAATCTGACGAGCTTTTGACCGCGTTCCTCGAACTGGAAGCAATCTTGTTGTGAACCAGATTTACGCGAGGGCAACACTAAGCCAATGCGAAACCGAGGTGCTACGGCTACTTGGCGACGGCAAAACGACCGCGGAAATTGCTAAGAAGCTGAAGATTTCCATGAAAACCGTTCAAGAGTATTGCGGGCGGCTCAAACAAAAGCTGCGCGCAGCCAACCGCAGCCGACTCGTACGAATCGCGGTTTTGTGGCGCGCGGGCGTTGCTGAAATCGTCGTAAGAAGCGTTCGCGAGGAATAAGCGTCAGCGGATTCGAGCCCCGCACTGTTCTCATTGGGACCCGTTGTCCGCACCTGAGGCGGTAACGTAATCGGCCCGTATCCAGCCCGTCCGACCCGTCATTGTCGTCACGTGCTGCCAATCGACTGGTTCAGGTGGCTCATCATTTCGAAAATAGCCATTGTCTAGAAAAACTTGGTCTCCGTGGTAGAGGGTGGCGACGACCGGCGATTTCGCTGTATGATCTACCCGAAGGTTCAATCCACGGCTGTCAGAAGCTATCACGACAGCAACACGCCGGCTGACAGGTGGGGCGGCGCTTTGCGGTGTCTCAGCACCGTTCTCTTTTGCCTGAAGTTCATCAATTCTTTGTTGAACTTCCGGACGAACACCGGCTTTGCGGGCATCACGCCAGAAGCCGAGTAGTTTAACGTTGTCGACCTCAACGGAAGTGAATGATTTTTTCGCCTCAGCGTATGTCAAGCCGGGTTTTAGCTGGTACCAAGGCATTCCGAGAAATACTCGCGCTATTTGAGGATCGCGAAAACCCGCGCCGTGGCGAGCATACATCTCGTTGATTGCATATCGGATTTGGGCTTCGGTCCACGTCTTGACTTCGCTGCTGTTCATCAGTCGTTGCCGCGTTTGTGGAAACCGTTCGCCAGCCATCTGAACCGCCGGTGCCGCCGATGGCACTTGTGACGGCAAAGCCGATGCAACTGTACTGCGAGGCGGCGGTTGCCAAGTATTCGGGGGGATCGTTGGTATGATCATGGGTTGCACCGATGGCACCGGCCGAGTCGGTGTGGAAGAATAGGAAGTCTGCGGAGTCGGCTTTTGCTGCATCGATTGCTGTATCCATGCCCAAACCATCAATACCCCGAGTCCTATGACGACCCATTTGAAGAGATTCCGCAGCGGCGCCCGCGGTGACAAAGCTGCCTTTGGCAGTGGCGGAAACACTGGCGGCGGTGGAGCGCCGAAGGGGCGCGTTGGCAGTATAATATTCGGAAGTGGTACCTGCTGGGCCGCCGCGCTAAGATGTTGCCCCGCCTCCACCGCTCGTCGGGAAGGAAAAGGATCTATACCAAAGCGGCTGGCACGCTCACACCACGGACAGGCGGTAAGATGATTGCTATAAAAATGTTGATTATTGCGCGAACAGTGGAGTAGCGATTCCTCTTCCTTTTGGAGCGCGCTTTGCCACGTTTCGGCAGCGGGGCGTTGCGCTGGGTCATTATACCCGGATTCGAAACAGTCGATAAAAAGCTGCTGCAACGAGGGTGCTACGGTAGAAAACGGGATTGCTGCGGGATTTGGTTTATACGGCACACACCGCTTTCCGTACGCAAAGTGTCCTTTTTGAATTCGCGCCTCTAGCGTTGAATCTCCCCTCGCAACTGGAACGCCGTTGAAGGGATGTTGCCCGCCCATCAATAGCTGGAAAATCAAAACTCCTAAGCCGAACAGATCGTGTTCTGGTCTGCGATCGACTCGATCGAACTCCATTCCCTGCAGTTCGGGCGGTGTAAATTCGGCCCGACCGACCGGACACCTGAATATGGCACCGTTTTTTGGATCACGAACTTGAAAGGAATCGGTGTCCAGCAGCGAAACCAACGCACTGTCAGCGACGAGTGTATTGCATTCGTTCACGTCACCAACAACGTACCGGCGGGCATGCAACGCACGAAAGGCAGCGGCCAAATTCCGCGCTGCCCTCAAAAGGTACATATAATTAAAGAGAGGGCAGTGGAGTCGCCGAACGCCTGGATTATAGACTTCGAAGATTTGGCGAAGGGCCGCGACCCTTGGCATGACAAAGCCCACAAACCGTTCATTGTCGCCGACAGAAATGAGAGTGTCAGTCGGCCACGCGATCGATACATGGCCCTGTGCGGCCATGGGATCATCGGGAGGGTTAACGATCATCACAGCCAGTTTTTGCGCACGCTGCGACGTTGGCTTGTGATATAACTTCACGACCGAAGTAGAATCACCCGCTATTGCAAAGACCAATGCCTCTCCACCCGAACCAATTCGACCGGAACTATGTAGGCTAAGAAGCTGCCGATTCGATAATCGCCGGACGAGCATTTTATGGCAAGGAATGAGCGAGAACCAACGTCAAATCATCGTCGGCTCTTTCCTGTATCCGGGACGACGACAAAAATGTCGCAAGTTGATCCGCTGATGCTGTTGGTTCAGCCACGAATTGGAACAAGGGCGAAAAGAAGGCTTTGTGCGGCAGGCCCTCAGGCAATTTCAGCGCAAGAACCTGAAGTCCGTCGCAAAAAGCAGCGATTGAGCGAATGTCCCCTCGCGACACCGAAAACTGCAATTCTTCAAACGCATTTGGCGAAGTGAGGAATACAGTTTCGTTGATGTACTCACCGATCCTCGGGCCGTTGATGGTCCTGACTTCGTCCTGCGCGTCGGCAATCACACATGCCCCGTCTCCAATCTGTCCGGCTGCAACGAAACCGCGCTGCGCAACAACCAGGATGAGTGTCGTCGCGAGCTCCCGTAATGCTTCACCTCGAACGTCGGCCTCCTGCTCAACAGCGGCACGACAATCTCTAAAACAGTTAGTTAGAAATGTCCGAAGATCGTCGTTGGTGACTGCAGATGTGGCGACATCATCCCGGCGCACTCTCGCTGTTGAAATAGCAGTAGTGACCGCCGTGCGTGCGCCGATTTCACCGTACTTTGCGGATCCAGCTCCATCCGCAATGGCAATGAACAATGTCTCTTCGGATTCGCCGGACAACAATTCGCATGCGTGCGAGTCTTGGCACGACATTCCAACTTTGAAATGACTACCGCCCTGAACGGATTTGCCGAGAATGCGCCAGTTCTCCGTTACCTTCTCAGTCGTGTCTCCGCACGAATGGGGAACCTCTAAGTGACCCTGCCGCTCATCCATCTATCCAGCAGTACCCCAGCCGATCGGCTGCAGTGGAACCTGCTCGTCTGTTTTTCCTCCAGAGACGCGTTGCATGCTCGCCGATAGCCAAACGAATAGCTCATCAAAGTGCAAACCGGCCAGTTTGATCGGCTGTCTCACCGAGATTTTCCGCAAGGTTTCCATGTTAGCGCTTTCGACCCCGACGCAATAAAAGGATACCCGCTTATTGGCTTCATCATCTCGAACGCGTTCTGCGATTCGATTCACTTCCCCCGGTGGCTCTCCGGTTGGTTCGCCATCGGTGATCATAAAAACCCAAGGTCGATAGTAGGTGACGCCATTTTTTCGGTACTCTGTTTTCCGATTATGCACCATGTCTAAAGCCGTATCGATGCCTGCGCACATGTGCGTTGCAGAGCCTAATTGTGAGATAGTCGGCGGCTCGAACCGATCGGCTGTGACGAAATCTTGTAAGACCTTAATGTTATCGTCGAAACCAACGATCGCGATCTCAGCTCGTCGAAGCGTTAACGGGCTTTTTCCAAGATCGTGCTTAAATGTTTGCAGGCCTGCGCTGAGAGCATCTAATGGGGCTCCTTGCATCGACGCCGAGGTATCGAGCAACAATATGCACGCGCAGCGCGGTTCAGGGTTTTCGGCGAATTCTACAGCGTCTTCTAGAGCCATATTTAAGTCAGTAGTTGTGTCGTTCACCGGGCACTGCGGTTTTTGGGAAAGAAAGCCATTCCTCAACAGCGCAGTGAGCAGAAAAACTGCGTTTTACATTCTCACGTCCATTCATTTGTTCTCAGCTAGCAACCACGCAGACAGCAGTGCCGTCAGGGAAAACAGCATCTTCACAAACCTTGGGACTGTTTGTAAAGATCATTTTGAGGCTTCATTTACCCCCGTTTCGCATTTGCCGTATGCTCGAACCGTCACTCCCAACGATTCTTTGCTTTCGAGCGGGATCATCAGATTCGCGTCGCGGCAACACCCAGGACGAAACCACCGCCCCGCCTTCTCGATCAGGTTCGAGTAGCAATTCGGACAAAACATTATTCACCCAAGACCGAAGAAGCATATGTGGGCTGGGCTCGAAGAAACGCTTGTGGGTTGAAGTCGCCTTTGGGCGAGTTTGACCGCGGCCGTTCGGTCATTTCGCTTTCCCTCTGTTTTGCGGCGAGTGAACTTTTGCGTTGGGATACTGACGCTGCAGCATCTTCTGGGCTTCGGTCGCGTTGGGCGCAACGACTCGCAGCTGGCGCACTTGCACTGTGCTACCCTCTTTAAAGTCGACGCGTGCTTCGTAGATGAACTGATCCATTGTTTGTCCTCCGGTTTTTGTTCTTGTTCGTGTGGATAAGGATGATGCGTAAGGTCTAACGAGACCCAAGATCAGCGACCGCTGGCGAGATCGCGCGTGGCCGCGAGTAAGAGGTTGCAGTCATCAAAAGCTAGGCATCGGAGTGGCCAGCGGTTCGCTGCATCGCATGGTTAGGCCTTTCATGTCGCTTTGTTGCGGGCGGGATCATACGCAACGAAACCTTGCCTCACCGGATCGAATCGGTAACAGAATTCAGTGGAGTGTCGGGCGCCCGATCCGTCTGCGTAATCGATTATGCCGACGACCCACACAGACATGCCGCCGTCACGAATCGCATCAGCGTATTCCCGCGTAAGAGGCGCCTCCTGTCCTAGCATCCGATAGTCGAGCGCGGAACCGGGCATCACGGTTTGCGGCGCGGCGTCAATAGCGTGTGGCGGTCTTTCGGGCACTGGCTCAGTTGCTGGTTTGACTGTTGCGGTAACCGTTGCCACAACGTCGAACGCAGGCTCGGGACCAACATTTTTCAGACTCAACAAAACGAGCGGAATCTGGCCAGTGCGAAAATCGGCCGGTGCAAACGTTCCTACGCCCATCCATGGGCGCGCCTTGTGTTCAGCGCGCGCCGGCGGTGCCCATATCTTTGTCCAACCTTCGCGCGCAAGTTGAGTACCATAAAAGCCGAGAACGGCCGCGAGGGCAATCGCCATCAGGCCGAGGATGAATTGTGCCATGGGCCTAACGAGAAAGAGATAAGCCACGGGCGGGGTCGGTGCCAAGCTCGCTGATCTTGCCTCGCCGAGGGGCCGTTGGCTTCATTAATTGGTTAGACCCGATGTGCTCATGCCGCTTGCGTTTTAATTGGCCCAACCCATAAACAACACTAGCACGGCAAAGGTGTCGCTAATCCCGTGGGCCAAGATTGGCGCCCAAAGGTTTCGGCCGGAGAGCAGATACGCGCAGCCAAGCACGACGCCAGAGTAGGTGCTGTCGAGCACGCCGGCAGGACCTTTATAATAATGGGCAAAGCCGAAAAGGACTGCGACAAAGATCATGGCCATGAGATAGGCGGCATTTGATCGTCCGAAAATGTTCGCCGCGCGGGTGAGCAAGTAGCCACGATACGATAGCTCTTCGCCAAACGCTGCAAAGGTCCAGATAATTAGTAAAGTGGTCAGTGCTTGCCTCCAACCAAACGTGGCGGACTCCAACGCATGGGATACGTGTTGTGGTCCGGGCCAGATTCGACTGGCGAGCGGACCCACCACAAGTTCGCTCCCCAGTTGCAATACCGCAGCAGCGCCCACGGCTAGGGCCACTGTCTTCCACCACGAGTTCGGACGCGTCAGTCCAGCGGCTTTCCATCCGCCGTCGCGCAATCGCAGAGAGATCCAGCCAAGGACGAATAGAATAGGCACTTCATTCGGCAGGATGTGAAGGACGTTGTGCCCGATGACGATGAAGCCGCCAAGCACAAACTCGACAAGAGAGAGGATGCGAGCGCGCGACGATAATGACGGTTCCATGGCTGCAGTGGCGGGCGATCTAGAGCGGTCTAACGAGAACAAGATCAGCCACCGCTGGCGAGAGCGAGCGTGGCTTGGAATGGACGTATTTTCATAAAGCGAAGCGAGGCAGCACGCCGGCCAGCGGTTGGCTGCATCGCATGGTTAGGCTTGTATTTATTAGGGAAGCTTCGCCGCGAGAACATCTGCCTTCTCGATGAGCGGAGGTTGCGCGAGAAGCTCTGAGGCTTTTGCCATCAGCGCTGCCGCGACTTTCCCCGAGAGGTGCGCCTGTCGCCCTGCCTCATCCGGAAAAGCGTCAAAGATGCCGAAGGTTGTCGGCCCAAGGCGAATTCCGAACCACGCCACCGTCGCGGGCTCTTCCTCGACGATCGGAAGCCCGCCGCGCAAAAAGCTTTCAACCTCCGCCTCTTTTCCCGGTTTCGCTTCTAACCGAACGAATAATGCTGTTTTGACCATATGTTATCTCCTCTGAATATAATGACATTATTATGACAGCGCCGGCCGCCGGCAAGCTCTAAAGTCTAACTATTGGATAACCGATAATTTCGTCGGTTATCCAGCGTATTGAGCGGCAAAAGCTGCAAGAACCTTATCACGCAGACCCCAGTTGAACCCAAAGAAGAAGGAGCGACAGTACAAAGTGAACCTGATCAAAAGGGCGAGAGCGCAGTCACTCAGCGAGGAAGTGACGAACTTGTCGGGGAACCCGCTGGATCGCGCACTAAAGCGCAAATCGCGTACAAAATCATCTCCGATTACGAGCAAAACCCCGCTTCTAAGAGACGCTACCAAGGAACACTTGGGTCGGTCTCTAATTATCATCGGAGGCTTCCGTTAAGCGGATTTGCAGAGATCAATCCGCCAGAGCAATACACGCAAGCCGTGTACACTGCTCCGCAAACGCTTGCGGAGGGCGCCCGTAATCAGATCGGCGCTTTCATCCGGCTTAAATATCCCTTACCTGCATGTGTTTTCCACGTTCGATCATCAGGGTCAGAACCTCCCGTGCAACATCGAAATTGTCGCGGTCGGTCGGTTCCTCGGGCACAGGCTCAACCGCGGAACGTAGCTCTTTCGCTGCTGACACGGATGCGGATAAGCTGTTGGGGTATTGGGTGCAGGCGATTTCAACCAGATTGTCTGCCATCACGTCAACGCGGGGGCGTTTGTGTCCGGTAAGTCTACGCCAATAACCGCTGGAATCTTTGGGCGCAATCGTCCCAAAGGTTCGCTAATCGTAAGAGTAGCGCACAATCGAGGGATTGCTCGCCTGATCAAAGCTCATCGTAAAGAAGCCCTTGTCATCGTAGGCGACCTGCCCAAATCCAATATCACCAGTCCGAAACGGTTGGAGGGTTTGGTTTGGCGGCTCTATTAGGGTTTCGTGCCCTTGTCGATCGACTTCAATAAGATGCTCAGTTGGTCCCATATCAGTCCAATAAACGAACGAATGATCACCTATTGCGACAATAAGGAAGGTATTTTGATTATGGGGATTGCTGATTACTTTCTTGTAGATTTCGCGACCGTTCTGATCCAACCATAAAATTAGGTAGTCTGAGGTCGTCGCCTGCATTAAAGCCGCGACACCACCTTTACCGTCTGCAAACCATTCCACGCTATCTTGCCCAAAAGGAGCGGCAACGGGGTAGCTCCACTTGAGGGTCGCGGCGCGTGTCGTGCCAGTAAGACTGATTATAGCCAGAATACACACACTTAAAGCCATTTGTAGGAAACTGCGGTGGCTAAGTTTGTGATTTGGTGGGTAGTTCCTGTCGATTGGTTGGTTCATAAGTTTTCCTTTCTTTTGAAACCGAAAGGGAAAGTCATTTCGGCGAACAATCCGCTGAAACCCTGCGCCTTAAACGGCTGGCCGATTCGGATGAATGCAAGAATGCCCAAGTTACCGCTCGTATGCAAGATTATTTCGTTTCGTGCAGAAATACTTTGCTGTGATCGAACCGACGGAGACCCACCCTATTCCCCCTGTTTCACGGAGCCACAGGAGCCGGGTCAGAAGTGGGTCAGGGAACTAGGGAAACAATGATGCGACCGCGATAATGTCGGCTAAAGAACCCCGCCTGCGTGGGAAATTCTTGCCGCCTACTTCTTTAACTCAATATCGAGCGCGTGGCTTGCCGTTTTACCAACGATTTCTACCGTGTGCGTTTCGGGATTGCGCCAGACCACTTGACCCGGTTTGGTTGTAACCGTTTTCGTTTTTCCATCCGAGGACGTGAACTTGAGCGCGCTGCCCGTCAGCCAATAAACCGCATGGTGGGGATGCGAGTGCATCGGACTTTTGTCGCCCGGCTGCTGGCGGACATCAAGGATGCGCACGTATTCGTTATTGAGGAGCACTTTGTAATGCCGAGGGTCGACTTTTGCCGGGTCCTGCGCTTTCGCTACGACCGTGGCCAAGATCGACATGACGACAATTGGAATGAGTTTTTTCATTATTATAATTTCCTGTTGGTTTGGGAAGGCGCGGCGAAGTTCCCCGGCCTTCGTCTTTGCCGAATGGTGTCTTAACCAAGCCGACCGAGGC
>DATMPQ010000175.1:0-8964 GCA_035567015.1 Chthoniobacterales bacterium
GTGAGTTGCGCGCGCAAGCGCGTAATCGGATCGTCGAGCCGATATTTTTCCAGCTCCGCCTTCGTCCGATAACTGGCCGGATCGGACATGGAGTGGCCGCGATAACGATACGTGCGAATCTCGACGAAGGCCGGATGCGGATCTTTGCGAATCGAACCGACGATCTCGGCGAGCTTGTCGCGCACCTCGCGGAAATTCATGCCATCGACAATTTCGCCGGGGATGTCGTAACCCTCGGCGCGATCGACAATCTGTTTGAGCGAGGTCGATCTTTTCACCGAGGTGCCCATGGCGAAGAGATTGTTTTCGCAGATCAGGACGATCGGCAGTTTGTAAAGCGCCATGAGATTGAGCGCTTCGTGAAATGAGCCTTGATTGATCGCGCCATCGCCAAAGAAACATAGCGTCACGCGATCTTCGCCGCGATATTTCGAGGCAAACGCCATTCCAGCCGCGAGCGGAATGTGCGCCCCGACAATGGCATGACCGCCATACATGTGATTCTTCTTGTCGAAGAAATGCATCGAACCGCCGAGCCCACGCGAGCAACCGGTTTCCTTGCCAAAAAGCTCGGCCATGCAGGCATCCGCGCTGGTGCCGCGCGCGAGCGCGTGCGCGTGATCACGATACGCCGTGATGATGTAATCGTCGTCGCGCACCGCCGCGACCGCACCCGTCACCACAGCTTCCTGCCCGATGTAGAGATGACAGAAACCGCCGATCTTCTGCGCTTGATATTGCTGGCTCGCGCGTTCCTCGAAACGACGGATCAGCAGCATCAGCGCGAGCATCTCGACCTCGTCGCGTTGCTCGGCCCGCTGCATCGGAGAGCTACGCGACGCGAGGCAATGCAGCTCCAGCGCGTGCCCGGCTGGTTTTTCGCCCGAGGTTCATGCACGCCACGAACAACGCGGTGAAAAAGAGATCGCCGAAAAGCGAGTTGCGCAAAAACATCCAGGTAGGCGTGGCGCCGTTGTAAACCGGCAGCCCGATGGTTTGCGCCTGCACGAAACCAGCGAACGTCTTCGGATAACCCGGCTCGTACACCCATGAGACGCAGTTCGTGACGAAATAAAAGATCAGCGACGCTGCGATTGAAGCCGGCAGCAGCGTCTTCAACGAAGCGCGGTTTTGCAGCGACCAGCCGAGCAAACCAATGAGCGCAAATCCCACGTAATGCGAGATGACAAATGGGCTCCCCAGTGACGCGTGATAATGAAAGACGTTCAAAGCCACATCCGACAAGAGCAGTGAAACCATTGGAATGGTTAGCTTGTAGCGAGTCGGGAAATAAGCCGCGCCGCAAAGTGCGATCGCGGCCAGCGGCGTGAAGTTCATCCAACCGACAGCGTCGACTGGTCCAAAAAAGCCAACCACGATGCGAAAAAGAATCGCTGATGCAACGAGCAGAAGCGCGGGAATCATCGGCAAAGAATTTATCCGTCCTGCCAGATATGCAAAGATCATTTGCTCCGGCCCGATGAACCCGCCCTAGATCAAAAATCAACTCTGAAACTACTAGGCCGATGCAGCGACGGCCGCTTTGTAGAGTCGCCCTTTGCGGCGATTAGCGGCATTGCGGTGAATGATCCCTCGTTTGGCAGCTTTGTCGATTGCGGAGATGACTGCACGAATTTGATCTGGTTGGGCGCTTTGCGAGGAATGCACCTGCTTTTGCATCTTACGTAAACGTGTCACAACACTGCTATTGCGGAGCGAACGCTTCAATGTCTGGCGTGCGCGCTTAGCGGCTGACTTTGTATTGGCCATTGCTTATTCAAAAAAATTGTGGACGTGGACGCTCGCGGTCGCGATTGCGATTGTCAAGAGTGACTCGCGAGGCGGCGCATTCCGATGCCAAGATCGACAATGATTGTTTGCGGAGCCGGCCGACTGCTCTTATGCGCGAGGATTTTTGCCTTGCGCGATTGTCTCGCCGTTATTCAGTACCGGCGTCGCTTTATCTTTCGGGCGCGCACTGGATCCGCGGGTGCTCGTTTGTTTTTGCCGCTCTGCAGCGAGCGCTCCCGCCACTCGCATTTGCTCGACCGTGAGCGAGAGAGAAGCCGATTTGGAGCCAAGCTGATCCTGGCCTTTCGTTTTTTCCAACTCCGCCATTAGTGTATCGCTCGGTGGCATCGGCCGCGCCTTTGGCACTTTGGGCAGACCGTTTTGGACAATTTGCACGATTGAGCCGAGTGGAAGCTGATTATAAACAGCTGCGATGTCGCTCGATTTCATCCGGATGCAGCCGTAGCTGGCCGGCCGACCGATTGTTTTCTCCTGCGGCGTGCCATGGATGTAGATGCAGCGGCCGAACGCATGAGCGTTTTGGGCTTCCAGTCCGCGCAGCCAAATGATACGCGTAATCACCGGATCGCGGCCAGGCGCGTTTGGCGCGAGAATTTCGCCGGTAAACCGGCGATTATGGAACACGGCACCGATCGGTGCGTGGTCACCGATTTTTTGCGCAACGGCAAAATAGCCGAGAGGAGTTGTCATGTGCCCCAAAAAATCACCGAGTCCGAACATCGAAGTGGAAACGGGATAGGTCGCTACCTTGGCGCCATTTTGCAACAGCATTAATTTTTGATCGCGCACACTAATGATGACGCTATCCGAATTGCCGGGCGCGATGACGGCAGGGAGCGCCGACGGGCAAAGGGAAAGTGCGAAAATGGCCGCCGAAAAACGAAACATGGGCGCCTTCTTACTCGAAATCGACATTCTTGTCACGCGGGAATTGTGGCGGCCGCACGTGAACCGCCAAAGTTGATTCTTGGCCACCAGGGCGTAAGCGAGGAGAGCGCGACATAGAGAAAGCCACTCTGGAACATGAGCAGAAACGGTACCGAGATGAATTGTCGATGTGCGATTGCGAACCAGACGAAGTAGCTGAAATAAATCGCGAAGGCCAGCTCCGCGAGGGGCAGGGCGGATTTGAGCGGCCGGTATTTGCAGGCTCGCCAGGGCTGTGATTTACGTTCGATCCCGTACTTGGGCGTTCGCGTGAAATCGGATTTGTGGTTAAAGAGCGCTTCCAGCACGGCCCGGGCGTTGTTGAGCGAGAGGCCGATGCCGAGCGCGAGCAAACAGGGCAGGAAAAGAATTTCTTTCATCCAGGTGCGCGGATGCAACTCGCGTTGCGCGCAAATGTAAAACACCGCCACCGATACCGAGGCGGCGAGGAAGATGGGGACGTCGATTAAAAGCGTGCGCAGCCAGCCGGGTTGTGGTCCCCCAACAGAAGGATGCAGGAGCACGCATAAACAAGCAAGAAGCAGGTAGGCGAAGTTCGACATCAAGTGACCCGTGGCCTCAAGTTTAATCGGAAACGGCAACTTGCTTCGCCAAATGGTGGGCAGGAGTTTCTTGCACGTCTGGATGGAGCCTTTGGTCCAGCGATGCTGTTGCGATTTAAAACCGTTCATGTCCACCGGCAATTCCGCCGGGGTCACCACATCAGGGAGAAAAATAAATTTCCAACCCACGAGCTGCGCGCGATAGCTTAGATCAAGATCCTCGGTGAGCGTGTCATGCTGCCAGCCACCCGCTTCCTCGATGCACAAGCGCCGCCAAAGACCGGCTGTCCCGTTGAAATTAAAAAAGCGTCCGCTCCGACTGCGCGCGGTTTGTTCGAGCAAAAGATGTCCGTCCAGAAACATCGCCTGCGCGCGTGTGAGTAATGAATAGCTCCGATTCAAATGTCCCCAGCGCGTCTGAATCATGCCAACTCTCGGATCGGTGAAAAAATCAATCGTGCGCTTGAGCAAGTCCGGTTGCGGAACAAAATCGGCGTCGAGAATACAGACAAACTCGCCTTCGGCGGAGTCGAGTCCAACAGCGAGCGCACCCGCTTTGAAACCAGTGCGATCGACGCGATGAATGAGCTGGACGTTGAAGCCGCGACCGCGCAGTTCGTCCGCGCACGAGGAGGTGATCTCGCGCGTATCGTCGGTCGAATCATCCAGCACCTGAATCTGGAGAAGTTCTCTCGGATAATCCAGTTCGCTGACCGAGCGCAGCAAGCGCTCGACCACGTAAACTTCGTTAAAGATCGGCAACTGCATTGTCACCTTCGGCAGTTGCTCGAAGCGGCAGGCCGGGAGGAGCTCGCGCCTTCTGTTTTTGAGAAAGAGATAAATGATGAAGTAGCGATGGACGCCGTAGGCGGAAAGACCGATCAGCACACTCAGATAGCAGATTGTCCAGATAACGTGACCGAGGCTTCCTTGCATGGTGCTTCCAGGCGCTGCCCTTGGTTAGGGCAGCGAGGGCGACATGATGACGTTTCCGCCGCGGGCGTCAAATCAAAAAATGCCTTTGCTGGTGAACAGATTTCAGGCCGAACGCTTTCGGGACGGCTCGCAACCTGAATACTGCCCGCGCCTTGCCGATGGAAATCGCGACGCGGTATCGACTATCAACCTATAGTCGCTTCGCTCTACTTCGCTCTATAAAGCGCGACGCAGAGGCGTCTAAGCACACTCGCGCTGCGCCGCCCGGATGGCGACGGCTGGAAGCCTCGCAAGCTATTCAGCATTCGCTTGCCTGAGGCGGGGAGCGGGTTAATTGGTGATAAGCCGCTTTTCGCGGCGCCGGGATGCAAGTGCGCAAGAGATTTAAGAAATGGAAACGCGCCCGTTTCCAGCGCTTTAATATCGTCTTTCCCATCCTTCTGGCCGGATGGGTGCCGTCGATCTTAACCCTTGTCGTTTCCTACACCATCCTGACAAAAACCCTTGAATCAAAAATCCTACGCGATCGGCAGACCTTTATTCAATTGATCGGCCATCTCGTGGGCGACGACCTGGGCCGGACGAGCGGCATCATTGAGTATTATCAGACGCTGCCGGAGGCGGCGAAGATCTTGAGCGCATCCAATTCCCCAGGCTTCGCTCAACAATGGCTCAGCGCGGCATTTTACTCGCAGCCGCGCATCGACGGAATGTTCATCACGGACCCGAAGGGTCATCTGATCGCGTCGCTTCCCTCCAGTCCGGAGATGGTGGGCAAGGATTTTGGGTCCGACCTCTGGCGGGACCAAGCGCGGGCATCGAACGGCGCCTTTGTCTCGGCTGTGCATCCTCGTCTGGTGGATAAACGCATGGCGACCGATATTGTGGGCGCGGTCCGGGCGCCGGATGGGACCGTTGCCGGCTATCTCGGAGTTTCGGTGTTAGTGGAAAGAATCGGGCGCCGTTTGTCGATGATTGAGTTCGCCGATCAGTCGCTTTGCCAGGTGCTCGATCAAAACGGCACTGCGCTTTTTGCAAATGGTTTCCAGCCAAATCCCAGCGCCGTTTCTACTACAGGAGAAATGCTGATGAAGGAGATCGGCAACAGTAGAAGCGGGCATTTCGAGCGGCACGGCAATCTCTATTCTTTTGGCCCGGTCGAATCGACCGGTTGGGAGGCGGTGGTGGTGCAGCCCAAAGCTGTTGCCTACAAACCGGTGCACGATCTTCTCGGGCGAATGCTTGTCCTGGCGCTCTGGTTGATCGTGCTCACCTCCATTTTTGCCTCGCTCGCCAGCAGGTTTTACCGGCGGCAGACTGAGGCGACGCGGCGGATCGAGCGGGAAGTTATCTTCAACGAAAAGATTCTCGCGAACATGCCAAGCGGCATCGCTTTTGTCGATCCGGTTTCGCGGCGTTTTCTTCAAGCGAACGGAGCTTTCGCTCAGATGGCACGGCGTTTTGGAAATCTGCCGCTGGATCGCGACATTGCGCAAGCGATTTACGACGAAGTGAAGATCGCCCCGGCGGGAGCGATCGAAAAAGTGCTCGCTTTTGGAACGCCGTTTCAATTGGTCGAGCAACCGCTCAAGGATAATGCGGGCATGACGCATTTCGTGAACATCAACCTGCTCCGGTTGCAGGGCTCGCAACAAAGCGTGCAAGGCGTTCTTTATCTCGTCGAAGACAAGACGCGCGACGTGACGCTGCGCCAGGAACTAGTAGGCGCAAATGCAGCCAAGGATCAATTCCTCGCCTTGCTCTCCCATGAGTTACGCAATCCCCTCTCGCCCGTCATCGCCATGGTTGGGGAATTGGAAGCGAACATTCCCGATTCGCCGCCGGTTCGGCAGGCGCTCGAAGTCATCCGGCGCAATGTCGAACTGGAAGCGCGCTTGATTGACGATTTGCTCGACGTGACGCGGATCGCAAGAGGGAAGCTGCAGTTAAGCTTCGAGATTATCTGTGTGCACGAAATTCTGCAGCGGGCCTACGAAATTTGCCGGCAAGAGATCGCCGGTAAGCATCTCCAGGCGGAATTTCGACTCCGCGCCGAGCGCGCCCATGTCGAAGGAGATCCGGCCCGTTTGCAGCAGGTCTTTTGGAATCTCATCAAGAACAGCGTGAAATTCACGCCGGCCAAAGGCCGCATCATCATCGAAACGCGCAACCCGGCGCCGGAAGAGATTGAAATTCAAATTACCGATACTGGCATCGGTATCGAGCCGGAAAAGATCGACAAGATCTTTAACGCCTTCGAGCAGGGCCAAAGCTCGATTACGCGCCGGTTTGGCGGACTCGGTCTGGGTCTTGCTATCTCCAGAGCCATGGTGGACGCGCATGGCGGAAAAATCCGCGTGGAAAGTCCGGGCAAGGATCGCGGTTCGACTTTTACGCTAAACTTGAAGACGGCGCCCGCTCCGGTGAGCGCGCAGACTGGAGACGGCGAGCATCCTGCTGTCGATGCGCAAAAGAAGGTCGTCGCATCGCGTCCGCGGCACGTTCTTGTGGTGGATGATCACCACGATACCTGCACGGGGATGAAAATGATGCTCGAGCGACGCGGCTACCAGATTACCCTGGCCCATTCCGCTGAGCAGGCAGTGGAAAAAGCGCGTATGCAAGATTTCGATCTGCTCATCAGCGACATTGGCCTGCCGGACCGAAGCGGTCTCGATCTCATGCGCGAACTGCGGAACAGCAAAGGCCTGCGCGGCATCGCCCTCAGCGGCTTCGGCATGGAGCACGATGTGAGCAAGGCGCGAGCGGCCGGCTTCTCCGAACATCTGACCAAACCGATCAACTTTGAGCGACTAGAAGAGGCCATCCAAAATCTGCTCAAGCCGATTTCCCAATCGTAACCTCAACCGAGTGGGCGGCCGCGCTTACTGGCCGTTGTGGCTCTCGGCCGCCGCGTTCTCTTTCCGTTCGGAAGCTTCCTTTAATTCCCGCGAAAGTTTTTCGACTCGTTGGCGCATAATCTTGCCCGCCTTAAACTTCACCGTGGCTCGGGGTGGAATTACGAAACTGCTGCCTGGTTGATTTGGGTTGCGTCCCACCCGCGGTTTGGTCAGCCGTGGCTGAAAAACACCAAAGTTACGCAACTCGACGGCGACGTTATTGGCCAGACTGTCGGTGATTTTATCGAGCGTTCGCTGAACCACGTCGAAAACTTCGTGTTGCACCATTCCTGTTTGGTTGCTGATGGCGACGACAATGTCGCGTTTGGTTAGCTTTGCCATATGTACATAATATAATCGCTCTACGTAGCCGGAGCGGCGGCCAAATTTTTGAAAAAAGGAATTCTCTTAACAGCTTAACCTCCTCCAAAGAGGAGTAAACGCAATGGGCGGCTTCCTGACGAGGAAATCAGCGAGCTGGCGCCAGCCGCCCCAAGATACGATTCAGATGATGGCGCAACACAGTTTGGCCAGCCAAGGCCTTCCGCTGCGCTTTAAGCTGGCCTTGCACCACACCGAGCTTCGTGAACACAGTATTCCAATCCATCTCCAGCCGGCGGACATCGTCGTTCGATAGCTCGCGGATGCCACGCACGGAAGAACCCCGCTGCAGCACATTCATCAGTTTGCCCGACAGCTCGCCGAGAATGTCCAGGCGGCTGAAAATATGTTCCGTCTCTTGCAAGAGATGCGAGCGAATTTCGGTAAACTGACGCTCCTGCTCAGCCGAAACGATTGGCTTCGCCTTGTCCAGCCCGTAGGTAATGAAGTCATGCAGCTTCTTCCAGTTATCAAGCTGGAGCGTGAGCAGGCGAAGCTTGGCTTCGAGTTCTTGATCCCTCATGATTGCGATTCTTGCGACTGTTCAGGGGGCACGCCGACGAGTTCAAGCGTCTCGTCGAATTTCTGCAGGTTATCGAGCAACAGATGTGCCCACGGGCGATCGACCGTTTCCACCTGGCTAATGATCCCTTCCTCAAAATAAAACCGTCCTTGCCGCCACCGGAAAATTTCCGCCACCGCTGCTTCGCCTTCGAGCGATCCAAAAACCGCGTGACGTATCGATCCGTGATGCAGATAGATTTCGCTGTTCCCTCGGCCGGATTTGAAGGTAAAACGTCCGCTCCGCTGACTCAAACAGCTCATCTGTAGGATTTCCGCGGCCGAGAACTGATTCAGATTACCGATGAGCGAATGACAAGGATCGACCCCCTCAGCGGCCGTCCCGGCTGGCCTCCCCAGCGACTGCACAAAAGTCTTGAGGAGCCGCTCCATCCGCTGCTTGCCTTGCTCGCTCAAAATCAAAGTGATCTCTTGCTGCGCCGCGGTGGCGGCAGCTTCGGCTTCGGGCCGGTCCGGCGCCAAGCAAATAATCTTGAGCGAGGGAAAATGCTGCCGGACGTTCGTGGCTTGCTCCAGCGCCAGTGCCGACTCCCCTTCTACGACAAAAGCGTCGAAATTCTCGGCCAGAAGACACGAGACCGCTTCGGAAAGGGTTCGGACAATGCTGGTTTCCACCCCTTCCATCGCGTCGAAGATGGCCAGCTCCTTGTCTTGAAAGACAGGATCTGCGTTCAGGATGAGGAGCCGGGTTCCCACAATTACTAAGCGAGCGTCAAAAAGGACGTAGCAGGAACCTTGCCCGACGCTTTCGGAAAACCGTGATCAGTGGTTTCTTTCGCCAATCCCCGCACGGAGGCGGCGCGCGGCATAGGCGTCTGGCGCAATTTCGTGCGCCGTCCGGAAATGTACTTTCGCCACCTCAC
>DATMPQ010000176.1:0-5220 GCA_035567015.1 Chthoniobacterales bacterium
GCGCGTAAGCGTAAGTCCACGCAAATCCGGGTCGTATCCTAATTTGGACGTGCTTCATCTATAATTTTATCGAAGCGTTGTCTTGCTGAGGACAAATCATGAGAAATTTTCTTTGATAATCCTTTTACCCTCTGGACGGAGGGATTTCCTCTTTCAAAGAAATTGAATATTTCTATGGCTTCGCCGATTGCCGAGGAAATGTTCGAGAGGTCTAAAGTGTGTTGAGACATGTCTATAGTTTACGTCCTTTTGCCGCAATAGCCACTTTGACCGCGTTCTGCGGCGAATCCACGGGCGGAGCTGTGCGATACAAGGGCAGTCCAATGCTGCGGGAAAGCGAGAAGCAGGGACGTCCCATCGTGCGTCGCATTGGCGCGACCAGCATTGGATTGGTTTCGAAATGGAATCCGCGCGATGCCAAAACTTGTGCGCATGCTCCATGTCCGCGACCTTGAAATAGAATCGAACTGGAATGATCGAGGTCCGGCCTTTCCAGAATCGCGAGCAGCAATCGGATACCATCGGAAATGGGCAATCTCGTGGGAACGCCGTTAGCTTCCCTGAATGGAGAGAAGCTGGGAGCCTCCCTGCCGTCAGAATGCCATCTTCAAGATCGACAATTGATCAACTTAGCGGCAACCAGTTGCCCGGTTGCGGTGGAGATTTGGTGCCGTTGAGCGAGAGGTAAGTGTATTCCTGAAGGAGGCGCTCGTAGTCGGAAAGGAGCTTCATCGCGTCGTTCGGTTTCAAACGATCGGTCTTGATGGCGTCGTCCACCTGCGATTTCAGAAGCCGCATCAATTCGACTTTGTCCCACTGTGTCATGGAAAGCACTTCGCCAATGGTGCTGCCCTCGATAACTTCTTCGATGTACCAACCGGCCTCTTCGTCCGGATCGAGAAAAACGTGCGCCTCGGTCACACGTCCAAACAAATTGTGCAGATCACCCATGATGTCCTGGTAAGCGCCCACCATGAACACTCCAAGGTAATAGATTTCACCGGGCGCGATGCGATGAAGAGGCAGCGTTTCACGCACGTCCTGCAGATCGGTAAATTTGGAGATTTTGCCGTCGGAATCGCAGGTGATATCCACGATCATGCCGTTGCGATCAGGCGGAGTGGTGAGGCGATGGATGGGCATGATGGGGAACAATTGGCCGAGCGCCCAATGATCAAGCAGCGATTGGAAAACGGAGAAGTTACAGATGTATTGATCGCCCAGTGAAGTTTCGAGCTGCTTCACTTCCTCCGGCACATAGCGCAGGCCGCGGTGCATATGGACGATTTGCTGCGCGAGCTGCCAATAAACGGTCTCGATTTTTGCTTTCGATTCGAGATCGAGCAGACCGAGGTCAAACATCTGCTGCGATTCTTCCTTGATCTGCTGGATGTCGTGCAGGCTCTCGATGCGGTTGCCGCGCTTGAGCCGTTGCTTCACATCAAGAATGTCGCGCACGAGTTTGTTATCTTTCTCGGCCGCCTCGACTTTGAGCTTCGGCGCGGTCCGCTCGATGGAACTGAACGCCTCCATCACGAGCACGGAATGATGCGCCACAATCGCGCGCCCGCCTTCGCTGACGATGGCCGGATGCGGTACGCCTTCGGAATCGCACACGTCCATGATGTTCCAAACGACGTCGTTGGCGTATTCCTGGAGCGTATAATTCGTCGAGCTGTCGAAATCGCTGCGCGAGCCGTCGTAATCAACGCCGAGACCGCCGCCCACGTCCAGATAACCAAGTTCGTGTCCGAGTTTGGCAAACTTTGCATAGTAGCGAGCTGCTTCGCGCACGGCCCGTCTGATCGTCGAAATATCCGGCACCTGCGAGCCGACATGGAAATGAATAAGTTTGAGACAGTGCCCGAATCCCGCGTCCTTTAATATCTGGCTCGCGGCAACGAGATTCGTGGTGTCGAGACCGAATTTCGCGTTCTCGCCTCCACTCGGCGACCATTTGCCGGAGCCTTTGCTGTGCAGCCGGACGCGAATCCCGATGTGCGGTTCGACACCGACTTCTTTCGAAGTGCGAATGGTCTGCTCGAGCTCCTCGAGTTTTTCCACGACGATGACCACCGACTTGCCCAGCTTGCGGCCGAGCAACGCAATGCGAATAAAGGCGCGGTCTTTGTAGCCATTGCAAATGATGAGGCTCTCCGGGTCCTTGTGCATGGCGAGCGCGGCGACCAGCTCGGGTTTGCTGCCGGCTTCGAGACCGAAATGAAATTGCTGGCCGGCATCGACAATTTCTTCGATGACTTCGCGCAACTGATTGACCTTGATCGGAAAAACTCCGCGATACTCATTGCGATAGCCGAATTCACTCATCGCGGTTTGAAACGCGCGGTTGACCGATTCGACGCGATGACGCAGCAAATCTTGAAACCGGATGACGAGCGGAAAACCAAGACCGCGGGCCCGCGCCTCGTTCACGACTTCGAGGATATCGATGGAGCCGCCGTTTTCCTGGAGCGGTCGCGCCTCGACGTTGCCCGAGCTGTTGATCGTGAAATAACCGCCGCCCCACCGATCGACGTTGTAAGTGGCGATGGCAGACTCAACGTCCCACTCGGTTTTCATCTCGATTCATCGCGCGCTAGCAAGTCGCAAACGCATATTGAATCAGCGCGACGAACATGCAAGCCTGCTTCAGAGAAATTTTCGTGCCAATCTGTAGCCTTTGCCTTCGCCCGGCCGCCGGCACCGCTTTGTCGCGTAGGAAGCTGGGCGCCGCGGCGAGCCGCTACAGCCTCCACCGCTTGTCTTTCGTAATTGGCCGGGTACCGTTTGCCCCGATGAACAAAACGGTGATCGAAGTGCAAGTGCGCGCGGTTTTGCCGACCAGTGGCGGGTGCGCGGTGTTTCTGGGAAACAACGACAAGGTATTCATTATTTATGTCGATCAAACCGTTGGCAGCGCGATCACAATGTTCATGCGCGAGATTTCCAAGGAGCGTCCTTTGACCCACGATCTCATCGGGCACTTGATGACGGCTCTGGGCGCGAAAGTCGAACGAGTCATTATTAACGATCTGAAGAACGCGACTTATTATGCGCGCGCCATCATCCGGGCAGAAAACGAATTGCAGCAGAAAAAAATCATCGAGCTGGATGCGCGGCCAAGCGATTGCATCGCGATCGCCACTCAACAGAAAGCGCCCATTTACGTGAGCCAGGAAGTATGGGACGAAGTGGACGACATGAAGGATGTCCTGCGCAAAATGGAGGAAGAAGGACTCAAACCCGATCCGGAAACAGGATTGAGCGAAGAGGAGTAGCGCCAGAGGTGAGCGTTCGTGATTCGTGATTCGAGCAACGATTCACGATTTAACGATCTAACCAATTACCCCGCTCAGCCGAGCAAATCGCCGTAGCGTTTTCCCGCCAGCTCCAAACAACGCGCCAGAATTTCCGAGGGCGTTTGCAGGTCGAGCGCTTCACCGACAAGCTGCCGGCATTCCGGGATCGTCAGACTTTGCACCGCGCGCTTGACGCGGGGAACGAGCGTCGCGCCCGCACTTAATTCATCCATCCCGAGGCCGAGCAGAAGCGGAGTGAGCGCAATATCACCCGCCATCTCGCCACAAACACCGACCCAAATATCGTTCGCACGGGCGGCGTCGGCGGTCATCTTGAGTAAACGGAGCACAGCGGGATGGGTCGGCTCATAGAGATGCGCGATTCGTTCGTTTACGCGATCGACCGCGACAGTATATTGAATCAAATCGTTCGTGCCGATGCTGAAGAAATCGACTTCCCGCGCGAGGATATCGGCGGAAATGGCGGCGCTCGGAATCTCGATCATCGCGCCTACTTCCGTTGTATCATTAAATGTCGATCCAGCGCGACGCAGCTCCTCTTTGCATTCGGCCAGGACGGAGAGCGCGCGTCGCAATTCACCCACGCCGGAAATCATCGGGAACATGATCTTCACATTGCCGACGGCGCTGGCCCGAAGGATAGCGCGCAATTGGGTTTTAAAGATGTCGATGTTTTCGAGACAAAATCGGATCGCGCGCCAGCCCAGGAAAGGGTTTAACTCGTCGCCAACATCGGCCGCGCCGGACGCGAGCTTGTCGCCGCCGAGATCGAACGTTCGGATAATGAGCGGATCGGGCAAAACGCGCTCCGCCACTTTCCGATAGGTCTCGTATTGTTCGTCTTCGCTGGGGAGAGTGGTGCGATTCAAGTAAAGGAATTCCGTTCGGTAAAGCCCGATCCCCTCCGCGCCATTGGCTGCAACTGCATCGACATCGCCGGGTAGCTCAATGTTTGCGGAGAGAACAATGTGACGTCCGTCACGCGTAGTTGATTTTGTTTCGCGCAATTCGGCGAGTCGGTTCGTGATCTGGACGCGTTTCGATTCGAGCTCGCCGTACCGAGAAAGCGTCTCCGGCGTTGGATCGACAACCAGCAAACCGTCCGTTCCGTTGAGCAACACGTGCTGCCCGGTTTCGAGTTTTTCGGTCACGTCGTGCAATCCCACGATGGCGGGAATGTTGAGCGAACGCGCCATGATGGCCGTGTGCGAGGTGCGGCTCCCGAGATCTGTGGCAATGCCGAGGACACGCTCCCTGTTCATAGTCGCCGTGTCCGATGGAGTGAGATTGTGCGCGACCAGAATGTGCGGTTCCGTCAGGGCGAGAAAGGTTTTTGGCGCTTTCCCTTGAAGATTGCGGACGACGCGCCGCGTCACGTCCTCAATGTCGAGGGCGCGCTCGCGCAAATAGGGATCGTCGATCTTGCTTAACGTCTCTGCGTAATTGGTGGCGACTTCCTGAAATACCCACTCCACATTGCAAAGATCAGCCTCGAGCTTGCGCAGCACTTCGTCGATCAAAGTGCGATCCTCGACGACGAGGAGGTGAGCATCGAAAATGCCTGCATCTTTCGCGCCGATGGATTCCGCGATCTTTTGCTGCATCTCGAGAATCTGCGTCCGCGTCTGAATGAGCGCGGTTTCGAAGCGCCCAATCTCGTTCGAGATTTGCGCGGGCTCGATGCGATAGCGCGCCACGTCGTCGAGATCATCCCGCACGACGTGAATCGCGCCTTGGGCAATTCCCGGCGAAACGCCCGCACCGTGGAATTGAATTTCCTCCCGCGTCTTATCGCCACTCATGCACCTGCGAGAATAACGGGGATGTCAACTCGCGAAAGCTTTCGGAGTCAATCTTCGTTGAAGCGCGCGTTGATTAATTCTTCGAGTTCCTCGATGGC
>DATMPQ010000177.1:0-14201 GCA_035567015.1 Chthoniobacterales bacterium
AAGACTGGTCGGATTTTCAGAAAAGCAGTCGTCAGTTACGCTGCTACTTTTTCAATTGATTCAGGACAATCTGTATGTCCTCGATGTTCTGGGAATAAATACGCTGTGTAAGGTTCGACCCAATAGCGGTAAGCTCCCCAGCCGATGCCTTTTTCGCTATCTCGGACATCGTAACCTTATCAGTCTTAATATTTAGCTTCGAGGCACTGTGAAATTCCTCAGACTTGCCGTTATCATGAATGATACGGAACTCCCAGAAAGCGCTCTTGCTAAGAGTTCGCAACGCCTTGATAAACGCCACTGGGTTACGAAGATGAACCGGTTCTTTTATTTCAAGACCGAATTGTCGTTTGGCTCCGGGCGGTGTTGTTTCGCACGCTTGGAAGGTGAGGATCCCCAGGGCCCCGATCGCCGCCAGGATCACGAGTTTGGATGTTCCAGATAGGGTTTTCATAATGCCATCCGGTTTGGCGGAACAGTTGCCGATTTACAAGCACAAAGTTTCGGACGCGCTTTGCTGACCATAATTGAGGTCACCCGGAATTTTAGTGGCCTTCGCCAGCTGCTTGCTGGCCTGTTCTTCTCTCCCGTCCATGTGTAGATGACGGCAAGATGTTCGATGGCCAATGACCCGTTGATCGTATTTTTGCAACTGCCAGCAGCTCGACTGCGCGGCGCCTTCATGAATCGCGTCCTCCTTGTGGCCAAGGGTCGCGTCAGCCATTCCGAGCTGGCAGAAGGCCTCTGCGTAGGCTGGTTGCTCGCCCACCAGTTTCGCCATTGCGTTACGCGCGCTAGTAGCGGCAGCGTGCGCCGCCGTTGTATCGGCCCGCATCTAAGCAACTACGCCTACACACCCGGCCCTCGGCAACGGAATAGTGTCCTCGTGACAACCATCGATCAGCAGCGCAGATAGCGGCAAGCGCGCCGGCGTTCAAATCGCGCGTGGATTTACGTCGTGCTTCTGATGGCGCAACCCAAAGCTAAAGAGCGAAGAAGGCGCACTTTCCCTCGAAGCCTCTCAGTTCGAATTGGCCAAGCGAACGCGTCGGAACAAGTCCTTCCAGCTTCGTGTGCGCCGTTTCACTCACGCCGGAAGATTCGCCTAACGAGCCGGCCAGCTTTTCCAGGCGGAAGATCAAATTCACTTCGCCTCCCATCAAGCTTTCCTCGCCCATCGACGCGATTCCACCAATGGCGACCGCTCCGAAGTGAACAACGAAGCGAAAATCCGGCGACTCTTTTCGCTGCAATTCTTTGAGTGCGGAAATCACGGCAACGATGTCCTTCGGGGTCGTTTGAACGGCCGGCCAATAGGCAAGGAAACCATCGCCAAGATATTTGTTAATAGTGCCATGGTGCTTTTCGATGATCTCCTTGCAAGTGAAAATCCACGCTCCGAGAAGAATGTCCAAGTCCTCGCTCTGTATGCGGCGGCTGAGCGGCGTGAAATTACGAATGTCGGCGACGAGAAGCCAGCAAGGCATATTCTCGATTTCCCGCAACGTTCGTTGCGTCACTACCGTTTTGTATTCGTCTGAAATCGCGAGCGGCTGATGGAATTTAAAAACCTCATCTCCGATTGTGATTTGATCGCCGTCGCTCAGTCGGACCGGTTGATGAATCCGTCGCTTGTTTAAAAAAGTTCCGTTGCTACTGCCGAAATCTATCAGCCAGGGTTCGCCGATATTTTGTAGATGAATGAGCGCGTGTCGGCGCGACACTTTCGGCGATTCCAACACGATCGTGTTAACGGCGATTCGTCCGAGCGAACAACTGCCATGGATCGGATGGCGTTTGCCATCGGCCGCTTCCAGCCAGGCACCTTCCTCTTGGGATGCGTTCACGCAGAAACGTTCTATCGAAAAGTCATGGCGGACGCAAAGCGTCTTCGATGGAGGGCGAGCCCACGCGAATCCGAAGAGGCTCCGCCCTCCAGCTTTAAGCTTCCTTCCCATTTTAATAATGTATACTCTGTCAAGGTGACTAACGAGCGCGCGGGCGATGTCGTAGGCGCGACGTCGCGTGAGTTCGCCAGCGGACAAAAAGTCTTTGGCCGCTTCATGCTGGTCAAGATCCTTGGGCGAGGCGGAATGGGAATTGTCTGGCTGGCACGCGATGAAGAACTGGAGCGCAATGTGGCGCTGAAATTTCTTCCCGACCTGATGATTCAAGATCGTGCGGTGTTTGATCAGCTCAAGCGTGAGACCAAGCGGTGCCTGGAACTGACGCATCCGCACATTGTTCGGATTCACGACTTCGTGCACGATGAGCGTTCCGGCTGCATTTCGATGGAGTACATTGATGGCGAAACGCTATCGAACCTGCGAGTTGAGAAAGAGCAGAAAGTCTTTGAGCCGGATGAGATCGCTATCTGGACCAGTCAGCTTTGCGACGCGCTCGATTATGCGCACAATCACGCGAAGGTCATCCATCGTGATTTGAAGCCTGCAAACCTGATGGTGAATCAACGGGGCGATCTGAAGGTGTCGGACTTTGGTATAGCGCGCAGTCTGGCTGATTCAGGGAGCCGCTTAACAGTGGAGCAACGCCGGAGCGGCACGCTCGTTTACATGAGTCCGCAACAACTCAATGGCGAGCGCTGTACGCACCTGGACGACATCTACTCGTTAGGCGCAAGCATCTACGAATTGCTTGCGAGCAAGCCGCCGTTTTATTCGGGCAACATCGATCGGCAGATTTGCGAGCGAGTTGCTCCCTCGATGACGGAGCGGCGCAAAGAATTGGACATCGAGCCGGCGTTAGTTCCGCAGGTTTGGGAAGATGCGGTGGCAGCGTGTCTGGCAAAAGATCCGTCGCGGCGTCCACAGTCAGCCGCAGAGTTTGCGCAACGCCTGCAGCTTGCCCCAGGGCCGACAAGAACAAGGAGAGCCCGTGGCAAGAGCTTAAACAAGAAAGCGCTGCTTATTGCTGGCAGCGCGGCGCTCTCTGTTCTCGCGCTTGCTGGCTTGTACTTCGGAGCGCTGAAGCGCCAGGCGAAACCGGTATCACAGACGCCAACGATTCCCGAAAAATCTATCGCTGTTTTGCCTTTCGAAAACCGAAGCGAAGAAAAAGCAAACGCCTACTTTGCGGATGGAATTCAAGACGAGATTCTGACGCGCTTATCGAAGATCGCCGATCTCAAGGTGATCTCCCGTACGTCCACGCAGCATTACAAAAGCGCGCCGGAAAACCTCTCCGAGATCGCCAGGCAACTTGGCGTCGCCCATATTCTGGAAGGAAGCGTGCAGAAGAGCGGCGATGCCGTGCGGGTGAACGTGCAGCTAATCAAGGCAGATGATGATTCGCATCTTTGGGCCGATACCTTTGATCGCAAGCTGACCGACATTTTTTCCGTAGAAAGCGAGGTCGCGAAAGCGATCGCCGACCAACTGCGGGTGCACCTGACCGGCCGGGAAGAGCAAGAGATCACTGCCAAACCAACCAAAAATCCTGAGGCGTACGATGCTTACCTGCGGGCTCTTGCTTACACACTCAAAGCTGCAGCCACTCCGGCTAGTACGCTTGGCGCGCAGAAATATCTCAAGGAGGCAGTGAGGTTGGATCCGAACTTCGCTCTTGCCTGGGCGCTGCTGGCCCGCGTTGATGCAATCAGCCACTTCACATTTAATCTTCAACCAACCGTCGCTCTCAATGAAGAGACACGACGGGCAGCCGAAACAGCCCTCAATCTTCAGCCGAATCTTGGTGAGGCGGTGTTAGCCATGGGATATTATTATTATGCCTGCCTAAAGGACTACGAAACGGCGGTCGGTTACTTCGAGCAGGCCCGTCAATTCCTGCCCAATAGCAGCCGTATTCCTGAGTCACTTGCGTACCTTGAGCGCAGACGCGGCCAATGGGAGCGAAGCGAGACTTATTTCGAAGAAGCCGAGCGACTCGACCCGCGCAATGCGAACCTGCTTACTCAGCACGCGCTTTTCTACATTGCACTCCGCCGTTTCTCTGAGGCGCTCCAGAAGCTCGATCAGGTTCTCGATATCGCGCCGGACGACGTGGACACGCTTGCGCTAAAGGCAGCCATTGCCCAAGGCCAAGGCGATCTGGCGCGGGCCTCTGTGCTACTCTCATCACTCCGCCCGGGTGCCGATCACTCGACCGCACTCGAGACGCAAGCTTATCAAGCGATTTTGGAGCGTCGCACCGCACCAATGATCGATCGACTCAAGGAAATACTAGCTAACCCTGATCCAGCGTTAGGCTACATCAATGGCGAACTGCGGTTTTGGTTAGGGTGGGCCCAGGAAGTGGCGGGAGACGACCCCGCTGCTCAGGAAAATTGGCGACAGGCAAGAAGTGAGTCGGAGTCGTTTCTCAAACAGCAGCCAGAAAACATCAACATTATTGGAAACCTCGCTTTAATCAGTATGGGCCTTGGTGACAAAGCCGCCGCGCTGGCCTTTTCACAACGAGCTGCAGCCGCAGTCCCTATCGAGAAGAACGCCGTAGATGGCCCAGTTGCCATCGAAATTCTCGCCAGGGTGGCGGCGAAGACTGGAGAACGCGATCGCGCCATCATCGCTTTGCAGAAACTACTCTTGATGCCGTACAGTGGCTTTACGAGCGTTCCGCTCACTCCTGCGCTGGTCTCGCTCGATCCAATGTTTGATCCGCTCCGGAACGTTCCGAGTTTGAAAAAACTCACCGCTCCTTACGAGCGAGCCAATACGAAGGAATAACCGTTCGTCTGTTAGCAACGCGCCGCGAAAGCTCTGCATCTGAATCGAATCGCACATCACTGTACTTGCGACAAAGAGACTCCCACATCGCCGTGTGCTCGAATGAATAGGTAACCGTCTTTGGCGGTAGGCCTTCCACTAGGCGCCGACGTATTAGTCGCAGCATGGCGAGCGCATCTTGCCGTTTCTGATTTACCCTGCCCTTGCGCAACCATACCCGAAAGCGCTCCAACTCGGCTTGGGGCGATCCATTTTCGGATGCAAAGCGAAGAATTACGGGATAAGTACGATCGGGATAGAATAACTGCTTGCCGATTCTCTGTAGTGCCGTCCCCAGCTTCATTGAAATAACCCCGACACGTTCGGCCTTCCGGAGAGTCTGTCGAATGTCAACCAGCGCCTCCGACGCAGCTCGGAATCCAGCGTCCGCTGAGCCATGGACTATCGCAACCTCATCGTCATCGTTCAGCATTCCATCGCGAAAGGATTCAAAAATCGCTCCTACTCCCTCCATTCCAAAGGCAGCGAGTTCAGCTGCACGAAGCGCTCCCATGCTGGCGCTGCCAAACACATGGATCCCGCGACTCATCGCCCAGAGGATTTCTTTGTGGCGTACTGCCGGGACTGACTGGAAGTATCCGTCGATAATTCCAATCGCTTGGGGACGTTGTAGAGTCACTCGGTAAACATCGCCCTCAGCAGCAGGTAGTAAATACACGGCCTTTAATACACGACTGGCGTCTAGCGAAGAAATGGTTGGTCCAGTGAAAACGTAGACGCTCACGGCTGCTTCGCCAGAATAAGCCTGCCCCGTCGGCCAGGACTGTAGCCGCGCCCCAGGATCGATTCGAGGCCGGGCGCAATGACTCTCACGACAGGTAATCCTAATTCCGGTTTTGTAAGATCGACCACCACAACTCGGCTGATGCCAACCTTCTTGAGACGTTTGAGTTCCCAGTCGACATCATCCTCTAGAGTTTCTCCGTCTCGGTGGGGAACATCACCAAAGCGGCGCGTCGGTCCGGAGCGCGTCATACGACGCCGCATTGCCCTGACAAGATCTGGATCCAGCCATTGGTCATAAGCATCGCGGTGAAAGTCGTCGCGCCCTCCGGAGATCACGGTCAGCCGAGCTTGTGCGGCCTCCGTCAGGGCTCTTGCTAGCGCAACCTGGCGCGCTGGGTGGCAGCCATACCCGGTACCGACCATGCAATGCCACATAGTATTGTCGGTCCGCGGGACAATGAAGCAGGCAAACGCAGCAATGCCAACATCGCTAGTGATGTCCCATACAGCGACGCAAACGCCGGCACGGTCAAACTTGCCAAGAATCTCCCGGCAAATACGGTCATCCACACTTTCTAAATCAAGCCGGTTATCTTTGAGTTTTTCCTCGCCACGTAATTTCCACAAGGTGGTCGCATCACGTTCAATAACCTCACAGATGGCCTGACCGATGGCCTCAACTAGTTGATTTCCCGAAGCAAGGCCATTTGAGCTCGCGGTGAAGCATCCATGACCGTCAGGCAGTGGCATAGTATAGTTCGTGTGGACCATCTCATATGGCACAAACACGTTTTCTCCACTTAAGAGATCAAATCCTTCGCACCAGAGGAGGCGCAGGTTCGGCTGAAAACGGGAGCCAGATTCGCGTGGCAGTTCGTCAACCTGAACTACATTATGTTGATACCGAAGTTGTTCGTAAGTGGCTAAGCTCAGTGGCAGGGTAATCGTTTCGGCGTGGTACAGTTCGGCAGCCTCCATGAGTCCGGACGCACGGGCGCTCGCGAGATCGATTCCCTTTCCCTGAGAAACTGCTACGGATCGTGAATTAGGGCGGCATACCATGACTACCGGAATCCCCACTGAGTCTAAGCCCGTCACGTTGGCCATGCGCGTAATTCCCATGATGGGTGCCAACCGCAGCACGTGCCTCAGCGTGACTTCAACGTTTTGAGATCGGTGCGTCCCTTCGCGCAAAACTTTGTGGGTTCGTCGTCCCGACTTAAACGCACGTCGAGAGCGACGGTGTTGGACGACGCCCCGCATTCTTTATTTTATCCTATGAGCACGTCTGGTATGTGAATATGAACACTTTGGGTGCAACTTGCGGCGACGCAGGACAATTCTTCAGCGATGATTCCTTCTAATTTCTCCTCTGCCTTCTTAATAGCCGCAGTTAGTTCTTGCGCTTGATCGTCTGCCAGTTTCACTAGCGGACCCGTCTTGCTGAGAACATACAATGCTCCGTCTGCCCCTCGCACTACGGTCTTTTCTCCTCTTTTTTTAGCCATGGTTATTATTCCTTTCTTCGAGCAACGGAGCTTTTCGAATCCGAAGCTTTAAGTGTTATAGCGAATGGGTTGACCGAATGTCAACATCGGACGCGTAACGGATCAGCCCACGCGGAGGCGAACGTCGCGGATTGTTTTGGCGCCGAAACGTTGTTTCAGTTTTCGGAGAATCTCAGGCTTGGAGATTTGTTCGAGCTCGTAGTGCAATGCGGGTTGGAGAACCCGAACGTACAGAATCCCCTCGCGTAACGCGACCGGCGCAGAGTGCGCGGCGATGAATTCGCCAACGATCTTTGACCAAGTGTCGATTACTTCTGTTTCACGCAGGCGCTCGCGAAGTCCCAGGCGCTGCATGAGCTTCGGAAGCAGGTCGCCGGCGGACTACCAGCGATCGGATTGCGCAGGCTGCGTCGGTCGTCTCGAGCGGAACCCTTTTTGAAAGGATGAATTCTCCTTGGGCCTCGTAGGCTGACAATAAACATCTTCAACAGCCTTCTACGGAAATTGGGAGGTGAAGTTCTCGAAAAAGGTAAGATTTTTTCTAAAAAACGTGTCCTTGCAAAGCAAAACAGCCGAGGAGCGTGAACTCCTCGGCTGTTCAAAAAACCCGCAGTGCGCCTCGTACTAAGTCGCCATGTGCGAGCTTGGGTCGCTCCAGTCGCTTTGACCGGTCGATCCGCCGAGCGCGCGCACTTGAACGGTGTAGATCGTGCCTGGCGTCAGGCCTTCGAAGGTGACGTGTTGCGAATCGCCCGTGAAAAACGCTCGGCAGCCAATCACCGGTCGGCCGTTTGATGCGCCCTTCGTACATGCTCGTGTTCTTTACAGGGTCGACACTCGCCACAAGTTGGGCCTACCCGCACCATCTACCGTGCGCGACCAACGCGCCGGCCAATGAAGCAAACCAGTCAGCGTGAGCGTCCGCGACTAAAACGCAAAGATCGATAACCAACAACGAAGCCGCCGGATGCGAAAAACATCCGGCCGCTTTTGTTTTCCAAGGCGGTTAGCACTTCAAAGACGCGTGACTTTTTTCGCCGGTTCTGGAAATCTTGCTGCGTGAGATCGAAAGCACTTCACTTCCGGCGGACTCGGTTTTCGGTCGAAGTTATAAAGGAAGCAGTGAAGGTGTTCGATCAACAGACAAACCCGGGCGGCGAACTCAAGCCTCGTTTGGATATGTCAGTGGCGCTTGAAGACGAAGAGCAAGAATATGACGATGAAGAGGAATTCTTTGCAGATTATCGCAAATCCTCCGATAGCGCCCGTTATGTTAGAAGGTTTGGCGACGAGCATCGCAATACTGCGTTGATGCAACTTTCTTCAAAACCCGGTACGCGCCTGAACGATGTCCAAGTCGATGTGAAAGTGGAAGCTGAACGCTTACCTCAGATCTTGGCGGTGCTCAACGTGTTTGAAGCGAATAGAAAGACATCGCTACTACCTGTGGAGAAAGAGCCAATCGTGTTCATTGGCCATGGGCATTCAGAGGACTGGAAACAGCTCAAAGACCATCTTCGAGAGATGCACGGATTTAAAGTTGAAGCATATGAAACCGGGCCTCGAGCGGGTCACACCATCGAACAAGTACTTCAGACGATGCTAAACAAAGCATCCATTGCCTTTTTGGTTATGACCGGAGAGGATGAAACAGTGGCTGGCAGCATAAATCCTCGTCTCAATGTCGTACATGAGCTCGGTTTGTTCCAGGGCAAGTTGGGATTTAAGAAGGCAATCATTCTCTTGAAAAGGGGAGCGGCTGAATTCTCTAACATTGAGGGACTTCAGCAAATCAGATTCACAGAAATCAAAGAAGTTTTCGGAGAAGTCGTAGCCACGATTAACCGGGAGTCTCGGAACGAGAAAGTACAGTCCTAACCAAAATTCATGGAGAACCAGGATGCCTAAGTATTGGATGATCAATGATCGCGACAAAGGTGGCGTCGGCACGTCGCCAAACGTGGGCGGACTGACATATTGGGTAACCGACAAGACGCCGCTCAACGTCATCGGAAATTGGACAAAGGTCTCAGCCGCTGCCTTTGAAACGCAACTGAAGGGCGCCGCTGATGCGTTCCCCGCCATTCCACCTGGGGAAAATGAAGATCAAAGCCACGTGACTATCCTGGTTCATGGATACAACGTGAGCTTCGATCATTCGGCGAGCTTTTACGAAAATTTGTGCCGCAGGCTGTTTGACGGGACGAACAGTCTCGGCCTCTGCATTCTCTATGATTGGCCGTCGTGGGGGAATGTTCTTGGCTATGAACCGGACCGCGCTCGCGCCCGGCAATGCGCGGAAGACCTGACGAATATTCTGTCGGAGCTTTTTGATTGGCTGCTGACCCAACAACAGGCGGCGATCGATTCCCACGGAGATCCGAACAAGGCGTGTAAAGCGAAGGTCTCACTCATCGCGCACAGCATGGGCAATTATCTTCTGCAAAAGGCGATGGCGGCGGCGTGGACGCGCAAGAATCAGCCGCTACTTGTGAGTCTGATCAATCAGTTGCTCATGGTGGCCGCGGACGTGGACAACGATCTCTTCGACGCCGGTGCGCCCGACAATGGCGATGGTTCTGCAATCGCGAATCTGACTTATCGCATCAGCGCGCTCTACAGCGGACGCGACGAGGTCCTTGGCGCCTCAGCTGGCCTCAAACATTTCGGTACCCGCCGGCTCGGTCGCGCCGGTCTCGCGCATCGTCCGCCGCTGGTGAGTCAGCCGCCGCAGACGGACAACGTTTGGGATGTCGATTGCTCAGGCTTCTTTCCGGGGAGCGTGAGTGGGACCGATATTCACGGCGCATATTTTGTGACCGATGGAACGATCGAACTGATGCGCCAGATATTGCGCGGCGTTGATCGCGGGGTACTGGCGACAACCGGCCAGTTAACGGGCAAAGCGTGGCCGTAGGGCCTTCGTTATCATCCGACGCGGAAGCGGATGTCGCGAATGGTTTTGCCGCCGAAGCGTTGCTTCAACTTCCGCAAGATGTCGATCTTGGAAACTTGTTCGAGCTCGTAGTGCAATGCCGGCTGGAGGACGCGAACATACAAAATACCTTCGCGCAATGCCACAGGCGCTGAGTGCGCAGCGATGAAGTCGCCAACGATTTTTGACCAGGCATCGATCACTTCTGTTTCGTGCAAACGCTCGCGTAGGCCGAGCCGCTGCATGAGTTTGGGAAGCAGCTCCCCGGTGGCATGAAATCGGTCCGGGCGTGTCTTTTTTTCCGGCAGGCCGCGCCATTCGGAGATAACCGTGGCGCGGAGGGACGGATTCATCGCTTTCTTCTAGCCAGACAAGAGCGGCGTTAAAAGAGTTAAAATAGTTACAAGGTTAAAAAGGTAAAATTGCCGGCTGCCACACCCGCCAGCCCATTCGTCCGACGGCGCGCCCAGCGGTCGCGCCCTACCATTTAACGATGTAACGCTTTAACGATTTAACGTGAGGCGAAGCCTCAGTACTTCCGCCGCATGTTGCTCGGCAGAATATTGAGCTCGGTGCGATATTTCGCGACGGTGCGGCGCGCGATCGGGATGCCGCGATTGCTTAGAATCTCGACGATCTCTTTGTCGCTCAAGGGCGCGTTGCCCCCCTCGTTTTTCACCAGGTCGAGGATAGCCCCTTTCACGCTCGTATTGCTCATCGATTCGCCGCTGGACGTTTGATAACCAGGCGTGAAAAAATATTTCATGTCGAAGACGCCCTGCGGCGTGGCCATGTATTTCCCGGAAATGGCGCGGCTGACCGTGGTCTCATGCACGCCGACGGCATCGGCGATTTGCACCATCGTCATGGGCTTGAGATAAGACGATCCTTTGTCGAAGAACTCGCGCTGCCGTTTGACGATCTGGTGGGCGATGTTGGAAATGGTTTGCTGACGCTGGTGGATCGATTTGATGAGGAATTTGCCGCTGCGGATTTTGTCGCGGATGTAATCTTTGACTTCGCTGCCTCTTCCGTCCTGCGCCATGATGTCTTTGTAGGTATTGCTAATGCGCAGGTGCGGAATTTGTTCGCCGTTGAGGATGACCTGGTAGGTGCCGTTCACTTTTTCGACTGTGACATCAGGCAGGACGTAGTTTTGCGGAGCCTGCGCAAAAATTGCGCCGGGCCGCGGATCGAGCCGCGCGATGTTATTGGCGCATTTCTGGACTTGCTCGACGCTGACGCCCATGCGGCGCGCAATCTCGGGGAAACGTCGTTTCCCCAGGTCCTGCATGTGCTCGGAAATAATTTTGTATTCGAGGCTGGCTTGTCTTCCTTCGCGCTTGAGTTGAATGAGCAAGCATTCGCACAAATCTCGCGCGCCCACGCCGGGAGGATAAAAGCTCTGGATGAGCGTGAGCATATGCTCGAAGTCCGCCTGCGGGATGCCGGTGTTGAGCGCCATTTCCTCGGGCGTGGTCTGAAGAAATCCGTTGTCGTCGATGTTGCCGATGATGAGCTCGGCCGTCTTGCGATCGCTGCCGTTGAGCACGTTTTGGTTAAGCTGCCCCATGAGATGCTGCTGGAGCGTCTCTTGCGTGGCAATGGAATCGAAAAAGAATTGCCGCTTATCTTCCGCCTCCTGCGAACGCCCGCTGTAGCTGCTCGATTGCGCCATGTAATCGCGCCACTCCTCATCGAGCTTGGCCAGTTTATCGAACTCCTCTTTAAACTTATCGTCGGCCGCGTTGTCGGCCGTGCTGCGCTCGTCGGCATCGGGCTCATTAGGCAGCTCTTCCAGCACCGGGTTTGTTTCCATCTCCTGTTGCACAAGATTGCGCAGCTCGAGAAGCGGCGCCTGGAGGATGAGGAGACTCTGCTGGAGTTGGGGCGCGAGAACCTGGTGCAGAGAAAGGTTCTGCGACTGGTGCATGCCTGGACCGGCCATTTGCGGAGCTTACCGAGTTAGACGGGCAGAGGCAAGCAATTTGCGCGCCCGGCACGTCGATCCGCGCCTTTTGCCCGACAAGCAACCGGAAGCGGAACACGACTTGCTGTTCAATACGGCGAGCCGGCTTTTTCTCATGCAACGCATCTCCATCGCCATTCTTGTTGCCGTGATGCCGCTCGCGCTTCTATCCAGCCCCGCCTTCGCGGGGCCCGACCCCAAAGAGGAGCAACGGCAACTTCTTGCCCTCGTTAAAGAAGTGCAGGCACAACAAGAGCAAATCGTCGCGAACCAAGCCAAGATCGACTCCAAACTCGCGGATCTGGCCGAGACTCTGCACACCGCACGAATCTTTTCGAGCCGAAGCCGCTAATGGACGTTATGAGACAACGACTTCTGTTCATGTCGATTTTTGCGGCGATGTCGGTCTTTGCCGCAAAGGCGCAGTCGCCCGCTCCGATCGTTATCCAGGCGGCTTCCGCAGCAACTGTTTCATCGGAGGCGGCTTCGGCGGCGACTGTTTCAGCTCCCGCGGCCCAGGATTCCGAGGCGCTCCAAGCCGCTATCAAGTCCCTTCAGGAAATTAAGACGGCCAACGACGAGACATTGAAGAAGCAGGAAGCGGCGTTGCAACAACTGGACGAGCTGCAAAAGGCCGCCGACCAAGTCAAGATCTTCGGCAAACGCGGCTAAATTCTGGATTCTGGATTCTTGATCCCATCCAGTATCCAGGATCAAAGCATGCAGCATCTTGGCTGAGTTGGCCTCACAAACCAGCCATGTCCCATTTCTTGATCGTTTCCACAATCAGGCCGGCGATTTTGTCGTTCACTTTCGTGAAGTAAGTCTTCGCTTTCGCCCGATCAAATTTCAGATTACCTTGCCCCTCTTTGTAAAGCATGATGCTCGATGGAAAGGGATACGCGCTCCAGGTATTGGGCGGCGGAATCGCAGTCGCCATCCCGGGCTTGTAACGTTCTTTGCGCACGAGCGCAGGATCGATTGCCATAATATAGGCGGTCTCATTTTCAGCCCCGTGACCGCCATCTTCGCCGAACACCTCCAGGGTCACATCCGCGCAATAAGACCACCAGTTCACAAGCAGAATTCTCGTGCCGGTTTCGCGTCCGGCCTCCTGCGCAAGGGCGCTGAGAATCGCGGTCTGTCCGCCGCCGTGGCCGTTTAGCTGGATGATATTCTTGAATTTGTTTCTCGCGAGACCAACGACGACCGCGCGGACATAAGCGCGATAGGCGTCTTCGGGAATGGTGAAGCAGCCCGGATACGCGTCCATGATTCCGGTGAATCCGTACGGAACCACTGGTGCGATCATCGCATTGACTCTCGACGCGATCGCGCGCGCCATCGCGACCGGCGCCAGAATATCCGCGCCATTGGCGGTGACGCCGTGCGGCTCGATCGTTCCCAGCGGCAACAAGACGGTGTCGATTTTTGCCGGAACCCATTCGCCAAATTCTATCCAGTTAATGAGTTCCATTTCCCGGGTGCTCGGCGTCCCACGCCTGCGCGATTCTGCAGCGGCTGCCTTCATCGACATGACTAAGATTCCAGCAAGAGCGAGACGATGACGCGTCGTCTAAAATCCGCTCACTTTTTGTTCTTCGGTTCTATCTTGCGATAAAGCGTGGCCATGCTGATGCCGAGCATGCTCGCCGCCTTCTCGCGCGAACCACCGCAATGCGCCAGGGTCGCTTCGATTATGCCGCGTTCCTGCTGCTGAATAAATTCATCGAGAGTTTGGCCGACCGGCATTGCCGCCATTGCCTGCTCCGCTTTCCCGCCTTGCGCCTCGCTTACGATGTGCGGCGGCAAATCGCCCGGCAGAATCAGGTTGTCTTCGCACAGAGCGCAAGCGCGTTCGATCGCGTTCTCCAGCTCGCGCACATTGCCCGGATAATTGTAGTGACACAAAATCTCGACCGCTTGCGGATCGATTTTCTTTGGTTCACCACCAGCCGAACTCGTTTGCTTCTGTAAAAAATGTTGGACGAGCAGCGGCACATCCTCGAGACGGTCGCGCAAAGGCGGAATCTCCACCGGAATGACCGCCAGCCGATAATAAAGATCTTCGCGAAACGTCCCGTCCTTAAGCTTCGGTTGCAATGGCTCGTTCGTCGCGCCCACCACGCGCACATTCACTGGCGAGCTCTTGTTATCGCCGACCCGCCGCACCTCGCGCTCTTGCAGAACGCGCAGCAATTTTGTCTGCAACGGCGGGGCCATCGAATTTACCTCATCGAGAAAAATTGTGCCGAGATTAGCCTCTTCGAACAAGCCGCGCTTATCGGTTACCGCGCCGG
>DATMPQ010000178.1:0-6918 GCA_035567015.1 Chthoniobacterales bacterium
GGCTGGCGATCGCGCCGCGCTGGGATTTTGTTCTGACATTACCCTGGCCGATTTCGCAAGCATTCTCGTGCTGCCATTCGCAACCGATTTCAAAATTCAGCGCGCGCTCAATCTCGATGGCGGATCCTCGAGCGCATTCTGGTTCGCACGCAAAGACGGCACCGCGTTTTCGATTCCCGAACAAAAAACGGTGCGCGATTTCGTCGGCGTGATTCCGAGGTAAGAACTGTAGCGGCGCTCTGTGAGCGTCGCCGTTTTTGACAAGAAGTTTGCGACGGTGATAGACCGCCGCTACAAAAACTGGTCGATGAGAACATTCGGCGGCTTCAGATTAAGGGAGAAATTTTTCTACGGCGAAGTGCGCGGGCACGAGGTGCACGCGCTGACGCGGCCGTACTGGATCGACGTTAAGCCGACGGGCGAAGTGTTGAACCTGGCAGAGACGCATGTTGATGTTCCGGTCGCACCATCGAAGCTGATCGCGGTCGGCCTTAACTACGCCGATCACATTGCCGAAATGAAGCGCACGCCGCTCGGCACACCGTTGATTTGGTTCAAAGCGCCCAGCTCACTTTTGCCGCATAACGGCGCGATCGAGATCGCGTTTCCCGAACACCAAACCGATTTCGAACTGGAACTGGCGATCGTGATCGGGGCAACGGTAAAAAATGTGACGGCGGAACGCGCCCTCGACCATGTCTGCGGTTACACCATCGGCTTGGACATCAGCGATCGCGTTCTGCAAAACGCGGAAAAGCAATTTGGCCGTTGCAAATCGTTCGACACCTACACGCCGGTGGGGCCGTTTGTATATGCCGATGTCGAGGTTAGCGATCTCGTCCTCGAGCTCCGGCAAAATGGTGAAATCAAACAGCGTGCGCGGACCAGCCAGATGATTTATTCCGTGGCCCAAATCGTCTCTTTCGCCAGCCAGGCAATAACGCTTATGCCTGGTGATTTGATTTTGACCGGGACGCCTTCGGGCGTGGGACCAATCCGCGCGGGCGATCGGCTTGAAGCAAAGATCGACAATTGGCCGCCATTGCGACTTAGCGTCGTAAACGCGCTCTGATTAACTCTCTGGCCGATGCAGGAATTGGAAATTTCGACGTCCCGCGCGATTTGATAAGCTTGCCTTACATCCCGCAGGCGCAGATAATTCGAATTATTAATTACGCGAAGTGTCGAATCAAATAAGATGAAAACTTTTTGCTCGACTCCGGGCCGGTCCATTTGGGATAAAAGAGCCGGAAAAGAACTGTCACCGAAACCGAGTCGGTAACTCAACCTCAACTATGAAAATATTGTTTACTGTCTGCTTCTGTATCGTCGCGCTCACGCTGACGTCGTTTGCTCAAAACACCCCTGCGCCACCGCCGCCGAATGTGCCGGCAACCGCTGCGCCACCGAATCCGGCAACGCAGCTGCCGCCGCCGCCAGCCGCCGGCATGTCGCTCGCGCCGGCCGCCGGCTTGTCGCCCGCGCCAGGCGCGGGGATCTCTCCGGCCGGATCGGTCAGCGGTTCGCCTGCACCCGGAGAGAGCGTTGCGGCTACGCTAACCGCATCACCGGCGGCAACTGCTTCTCCGGCTGCGGAAACGAAAGCCACCGGCATGTTTGCCGGTAACTTTCTCATCGATAACTTCCGCAAGGGCGGGCCCATCATGTGGCCGATCCTCATCGTGTCGATCATCGGGCTCACCGTCGTGATCGAGCGAATCTTTTGGTGGACTGGCCGCTGGTTCCGGCGCGATCCGAAACGGATCGAGAAAGTGTTTACCGCGATTGAAACCGGCGACGTGGCCGAAGCGTCCAGACTTTCCCGCGGATCGCGCGATCCGGTCTTACGCATGATGTGGAACGGCCTCAATCACCAGCACGCTTCGCTGCAAGGCGCGTTGCAAGTCGCCGCCGGTATCGAGATCAAGCGCGCGGGCCGGTTTCTCGTCGTCATGGACACGCTGGTCACGCTCGCACCGTTGCTGGGACTGTTGGGCACGATCACCGGCCTGATCCGTTCATTCAGCTTCCTCGGCAACGAAGAACTCGCGGTCACAGCGGTCACGGGCGGTATCGCCGAAGCGCTTATCGCCACGGCTTGCGGCCTCGGCATCGCGATCTTCGCCTTGATACCGTTTAACTTTTTCACTTCTCGCGTGTCTAACTTAGAGTTCGAACTGCAAACGGCAGCGACCAACCTGGAAGTTATGTTAGGAGGACAAAGCGCGTCGCGCGAGCTGGAGATAGCGGGGGCAGCTCCAACCTCTGGGAAGGGCTCGTCGATCTAGAGGTATCCAATGTACGTAAGCTCGCCCATCCCTCACAAGAAAGCGCGGATCGAGATCATTCCGTTGATCGATATCATGTTCTTTCTGCTCGCCAGCTTCATGATGGTGAGCTTGAGCCAGGTGCACATGAAAGGCATCAAGGTGAATTTGCCCACTGGCGTGTCGGGTGAAACGCAAGCCAAGCGGGATTACATCAGCCTCTCGGTGGATAGGGATGGACGTTATTACTTCGATAAACAAGAGGTGACCTACGATGACATGCTGCCCCGTTTGCAAAAAGTGCATCAGACCGATCCCGAAGCCAAGGTGTTCGTGCGGGGCGATCGCGACACCGTGCACGGCAATGTTATTCGGTTGCTTGATCTCCTTCGCTCCGCCGGTTTTTACAAAATCGCCTTTGAGATCAAGAGCGAAGCGGCCAAAGGATTTCCGGCTCCGGGGGCGGCCAATGGACGGTAATCTTTATGGCTAAACCACTTCTCTATCGTCCCCCGCCAAGATGGCATCTCTGGGCCGCTCTTGGTGGCGCCGCCCTGATACATATTGGCGCCGTGGTTGCGGCGATGAAACACGAAAAACCGCCGGAAGATCTTTCTCAGATTCCCCAGGCGGTGGTGATCGCGACGCTGGAGGCGCCGGAGGAACAACCCACGCCGCCACCGGAGGAGATTTTGGCGCCACCTCCGCCCGAGCCAGAGATCAAGCCGGAGTATGTCGAAGAAAGGACACCGCCGCCGCGACAACCAAAAACGGCGAAAATAGCGCCAATCAAAGCTCCAACAGTGGCCGGTCATCCGGGCGTGATGTCGATCTCCAATGCCAAGGCCTTGGCCACCTACGCACCGCGTCCACAATATCCGTATGAGGCGCGTTCTCGTCGCATCACGGGCAGCGGTGTTTGCGTGGTGTCGGTTGATTCAGGCAGCGGCAGCGTGACCGATGCTAACATGGCGCAAAGCATCGGCAATCCGATATTGGATAACGCCGCCGTGAGCGCGTTTAAACAGTGGCGGTTTAAGCCTGGGACGGTCGCGAAAGTGCGAATCCCCATCACCTTCACCATGACCGGCGCGTCATATTGATTTGGCCATGCGTCTCTCTTCACCCATCCCGAAAAAACGAGCCCGCATTGAGATCATTCCGTTGATCGACATTATGTTCTTTCTTCTTGCCAGTTTCATGATGGTGAGCTTGAGCCAAACACACATGAAGGGTATTCGCGTTAATCTGCCGTCTGCGGTCGCGCTTCCGCAAAACCAGCCGAAAGATTACGTTGCGATAAAGGTAGCCGAGGGTAATGCCGTTTACTTCGATAATCAGTTCGTCCCGGACGACCAGGTGCTGCCACGCCTTTACCAACTTCACGCGTCGAATCCGGACATCAAAATCTCAATCAGCGCATCGATGCTCGCGATGCACGGCGATGTAATTGCGATTCTCGATAAAGTGCGCAACGCGGGGATCAAGAAAGTAGGGTATCAGATCAGAGCGGCGGCCGCTCCGGGTGCGCCAGGGCCCGGCGCTCCACCGCCTCCGAAGCCTTAATCACTGCGCTGAGTTGCCGGTAATTCGGCACGAAACGCGCGAATCGCTCGAGCCCGGTGGCTGATTCGGTTTTTCAGTTCGATAGGCAATTCACCAAACGTTTTGTCGAAGCCGTTCGGCACGAAGATCGGATCGTAACCGAATCCAAGCGAACCGCGCGGAAGATCGACAATCAATCCTTCCACAACTCCTTCGAATTTGCCGAGTATCTCGCTTTCACGCGCGAGTGCAATTACGCACCGAAAACGCGCCGATCGCTGATCGAGTGGCGCATTTCTCCGCGCAAGCTCGCTAAGTAGTTTATCGATGTTCTCTTTGTCGCTGGCGGTTTCTCCGGCGTAACGCGCGGACAAAATCCCCGGCGCACCGCCCAGCGCATCGACCTCGAGACCAGAATCGTCCGCGACGACCAGCAGATGTCGATCTTGTACTCGTCGATCTTGCGAGGCCGCCACTGCTTTAAGCATCGCGTTCTCTTCAAATGTTCGACCGTTTTCTTTCGGAATTGCCATTTCGTCAAAAAAGCTGAGATCGTGCACATCGAAATCTTCGCCCAGCAACTCGCGAAACTCGCGCGTCTTATTTGCGTTGCGGGTGGCCAGGAGCAGCGGTTGCATTGGAACAAACTCTAAACGTGCGAATTTCTTTTTCCTGATTTCCTGCTTTCCTGATTCGTTATTTTATGAGTTCAGAGCGCCGCAAACCTTACCCATTCGACCAGATCGAACCTAAATGGCAGGCGATCTGGGATGAACGTTGCGCATTTCACGCGCCCAATCCGGGCGAGATAAATTTCGATCCAGCCAAACCGAAGTTTTACATCCTCGACATGTTTCCCTATCCGAGCGGCGCGGGTTTGCATGTCGGACATCCGGAAGGTTACACCGCCACCGATATCATTGCGCGTTACAAGCGGATGCGCGGCTTCAACGTTCTCCATCCGATGGGCTGGGACGCATTCGGTCTTCCCGCCGAGCAATATGCGATCAAGAGCGGCCAACATCCTGCCATCACCACGCGCGAGAACGTGGCCAAATTCAAAGCGCAACTGAAGCGGATCGGTTTCTCTTACGATTGGCAGCGCGAGATCAACACCACCGATCCCGCCTATTACAAATGGACGCAGTGGATTTTTCTCCAGCTCTACAACTCGTGGTTCAATCCGAAGACGAACAAGGCGGAACCGATCTCGACGTATCGTGGCCATAATCCGGACAGCGTCCGTCTCGCTTACGTCGCCGACGTTCCGGTGAACTGGTGTCAGGAGCTGGGTACCGTTTTGGCCAACGAAGAAGTTGTCGATGGAAAAAGCGAGATCGGCGGTTTTCCGGTCGTGCGGCGGCCGATGAGACAATGGATGCTGCGCATCACCGCCTACGCGGAGCGATTGCTGAACGAGCTCGAAGGACTCGATTGGCCGGAGGGAATAAAATTACTTCAGCGCAATTGGATCGGCCGCAGCGAAGGCGCCGAGGTAGATTTTAAGATCGACAATGGCGAGCAAAAAATCCGCGTTTTCACCACGCGCCCGGACACTCTCTACGGCGCAACTTACATGGTGCTCGCGCCGGAACATTCACTTATCGATCTTATCGTCACGGAAGAACAATGGCCCGCCGTGCGCGAGTATCGCGAGCGGACTGCGCGCAAGAGCGATTTGGAACGGACCGAGCTCGCGAAGGAGAAAACCGGCGTCTTCACCGGCGCTCACGCGATCAATCCGGCGAACAACGAGAAGGTTCCAATCTGGATCGCGGATTACGTCCTGCTCGGTTACGGCACGGGCGCGATCATGGGCGTACCCGCGCACGACGCGCGCGACTGTGAGTTTGCCAAGAAGTTCGGACTCGAGATCCGTCATGTCGTGGCCGAACCTTTCGGTTCTCGCAGTGAAGGTCAGCCGTCGGCCCTTAAAATGAAGGAACTCGGTCCTGAGGGTGCTCAGCCGGTTCAACATATTAAGAGCGACTCCGGCACGGAAATCATTGGCGTTTGGGTTCAAAACCAGCCTTTCGTTGGCTACGGAATCGCCTTCAATTCCCCAGTCATCGATGGTCTTCCAAGCGCCAAAGCGATCCGCAAAATCACCTCTTGGTTGGAAGAGCGTGGCCTCGGCAAAGGCGCGATCAATTACAAATTGCGCGACTGGTTGTTTTCGCGGCAGCGTTATTGGGGCGAACCGTTCCCGATCGTTTGGGAAGACGGAAAACATCGCGCGCTCGATGAAAGCGAACTACCGGTCGTTCCGCCGCCGCTGGAGGATTACAAACCGACCGGCACTGGCGAACCGCCGCTGGCCAAAGCGAAGGTTTGGATCCGCTATTCGGATAAAGCGACGCGGGAAACAAACACGATGCCACAATGGGCGGGGTCGTGTTGGTACTATCTGCGCTTTTGCGATCCGCGGAACGAAAAGCGTTTCGTGGGCGAGGGACAGGAGCGGTATTGGATGGGAGGAAATAATAACGAAGCACGAATGACGAATGACGAAGGAATGACGAAGCACGAAGCACGAAACGCAGGCGAAAAAGTTCGTCATTCGTCATTCAAATCGACTCCGGGAGGAGTCGATTTGTACGTCGGTGGAACCGAACACGCGGTCTTGCATCTTTTGTATGCGCGCTTCTGGCACAAGGTGCTCTTTGATCTCGGCTATTTGTCGAAGCCAGAGCCGTTCCAGCGTTTGGTCAATCAAGGAATCATTCTGGGCGAAGACAATCAGAAGATGTCGAAGTCTCGCGGCAACATCGTCAATCCCGATGACGTAATCGAGCAGTACGGCGCGGATGCCTTTCGTTGTTACGAAATGTTCATGGGGCCGCTCGAGCAGATGAAACCATGGAACATGCGCGGGGTCGAAGGTGTCTCTCGATTTCTCGCGCGCGTTTGGCGCTTGCTGATGAATGAGAATCAAGCCGGCGATTGGGAACTTTCCGCCGCGGTGCAAGATGTCGATCCGAGTCAGGGGCAGCAAAAGATCACGCATGCGACAATCAAGAAAGTTACCGAAGACATCGAGGCGCTCTCCTTTAACACCGCGATTTCGCAGATGATGATTTTCGTGAACGCGTTTACCAACGCCGAA
>DATMPQ010000179.1:0-2852 GCA_035567015.1 Chthoniobacterales bacterium
CAATCAGGGGCAGAACCACGAGCGGAATGGTTACCTTCGACAGCACTGTAGTTAGGTCCGAAACCGGCAGCGACTTCCAAAAGAGGATGCTGCGATCCCGACGTTCGCCGTGCAGCGCGTCGAGACAGTAAAAGACGCCAACGATGAACAAGATGAAGATCATCATCATCGCCACTAAGTCATACGGCTGCTCGATGGCGGCGCGCTGGTGCGCCGGATCGAGCAACAACACGGAGCGCCTGCGTTCCGCCAGACCAATTGTGCTGATCGCGAAGCCGAACACCTGAACCACAGCGACGATCAGCGGTACCACATAAATAGAGCGGTTCTCCCACAACTCGCGGCGCACCGACCAGTAAAACGGTCGAGTGCTGTAGCGGCGGTCTGTGACCGTCGACTCAACAGGCATTTCGGGCGCGGTGTTCGATTGTGTATTCATTTGGTTTCTCCGACCGCTGATTTCGGATTTTGGATTGCGGATTGCGGATTTCCCATTACGGCAACAAACAAGTCGGCGATGCTGGGCCTGCGCACTTCCCCGAGCGCGGCGAGTTGGTCACGATTGGCATGATCGAACAACAGAACGCTACGACCGAACATCGCGCGCTCGTTAATTGGCTTGAGCGCTCGCGCTTCGGCGAGATGCTCGGGATTCACCATCACTTCCAGGTAACGCGACTCGAATTCTTCCATGCTGCACTCGAGCACAATGCGACCGCGGTCGATGAACATGAGATCGGTCAGGACGTCCTGGATCTCTTCTACTTGATGCGTCGTCACCACGATGGTGCGGCTGCCATCGAAGTAATCGTTCAGCAATGAATCGTAGAATTGTTTGCGATACAGAATGTCGAGACCAAGCGTCGGTTCGTCCAGCACCAGCAATTTCGCGTCAATCGCCATGACAATGGCGAGATGCAGCTGAGCCACCATGCCCTTTGATAATTGCCTCACTTTGCTCGTGCGCTTGATCGTGGTCTTCGCCAGAAAACCTTCCGCCTTAGGGCGATCGAATCGCGGATGGACGCCAGCGACGTAGTCGAGCATCTGCGAAACCCGGATCCACCGCGGCAACACGGCGACATCGGCAATAAAGGAGACATCGCGCATGAGCTGATCGCGCGCCGCCCAGGGATCGCGTCCGAGCACTTTCAATTCTCCCTGATATGACGTGAGACCGAGAATAGCATTGAGCGCGGTGGTCTTGCCTGCGCCGTTGGGGCCGATGATTCCGAGGATGCGGCCCTCTTCGACACGCAAATCGACACCGTCCAGCGCGATGGTTGTGCCGAAAACTTTGCAGAGACCGCGTGCTTCTATGCAGGCCATGGCTTCAACGCTCATCCTTTGCCGTCCTCGATTTCGACTGGCGGCTTGCGGCGGCACGCATCAATTCTTTTGGTGTGATGCCGAGCCGCTGAATGGTTGTTGCGATCGTGGGCCAATGCTCCGCGAGAAATTTCTGGCGTTCGCCCTTGAGCAGCAGATCGCGCGCGCCGGTTTTGACGAACATGCCGAGGCCGCGCTTCTTTTCGACAAGTTCCTCGTCGACCAGTTCTTGATAGGCCTTCAGAACCGTGAGCGGATTGACCCGATATTCGGCCGCGACATTGCGTACCGACGGCAGCGGATCGCCTTCGTTGAGCACACCGTCGAGAATCATGGCAACGACACGATCCCGAAGCTGTCGATAAATCGGCTGACTATCGTTCCAGTCATTATCCATCCTGTGTTCCACCGAGCCTCATATAGTGATATAGTTAACTATAACACCAGTCCGCGGTCAACCTTTTTTTTGATTTTTTTTTGCCCACCGTTCCCGCCGCCAATCCGCCATCCGTCACCTCGGGCCACGGGGAAGAAAATTTCTGATTCGTTTCGCATGCTCCGCGGTCTAAACTAAAAGATCTCAATCAAAACATCACTATTATGAGTGAAACCTACGTCCCACTAATCAGCTCCGGAATTGCCGGACCACTCGGCGTCCTGCATCTCCCGCGTCTCTGGCAGAAAGTCTCGTTGGAAGAAGCGGGTAAACTCGCTTCCGGTTATCCCGGAATCGGCAGAGGATTCGATGCGATGACCTGTGCCGCGCTCGGACTCGATGAAGAGGCGGTCAAGGATTACATCAAGCAGAACAAGCCGACGTATCCCGAATTCGAAGCGTGGGTGAAGAAGAACGCCAAATCGCTTACGCCGCAGGCGGTCGAAAAACACAACGCCGCGGTGCGCGGTTATAATCACGATGACGCCGAGCGCCAGAGCATTCTGAGCGCGTGCGGGGTCACCGACGAGGCTTCGGCTCCGCGCGATGCGGTGAACCTGAACAATCTTGACGACTGGTACGAATTCCACCAGGCGGTGTTGAAATAGAAATGCGTTGAAGCGTTGGAACGCAATCTTGAGCGCGTAAAGGCGCTTACGTCTTGACATCGCCCGACGGAGCGGCCGATCCACCTACAGCGCTGGGGCGCTCTTGACGCTTCCGAAGCGGCGCTCGAAGCTCTGACCGCCAAGCACGCGAGAATGCAAACGACAAAAGAAATTCATGCGTTTCGCAAGACGGCTGAAACTTTTGCGGCCGGGGCAAAGACGCTACCTCAACGGTACTTCGTGTCTCCCGATGTGTTTGAGCAAGAGCAGGCGAAGATTTTTTCGAAGCAATGGGTGCTAGTCGGCCATCAGAGTCAGATCGTGAAGCCAGGGGACTACTTCGTTCAAGACGTGATTGGTGAATCGTTAATCGTGATTCGTGATAAGAGCGGAGAGATTCACGGTTTCTTTAACGTTTGTCGTCATCGCGGAACGCGATTAAAGGAAGAAGCATGCGGGCACGCGTCAGTCATTCAATG
>DATMPQ010000180.1:0-10360 GCA_035567015.1 Chthoniobacterales bacterium
GTTGCACTTGCCAGATGAAATTCGGCAAAAAGATCAACATCGAGCACGCAACGCCGATCCAAACCCATTTGCTGTTCAAATGGCGGCGCAAATTTGTCACTAACACCCCAATCACAATGCCGGCGACACAAAACAGCATGCCATATTTTGTCAACATTCCGAAACCGATGGAGCTACCAATGCCGATCCACCAGCGGGGATCGTTGGATTTCAATAAGCGGACGAGCAAGTAGGCCGTCAAAACCCACCAAAGATAGTCGAACGACACGTACTGCATCAGCGCGCCGGCGCCCAAACCGAATGGAATGGCCGCAGTTGCGGCAATCACTTGGGCGCTGCATTCGCCCCCAAGTTCGCGCGTCATCAGGCCTGTCAGCAAGACCGACAACGCGCAGGCCAGCGCGGAGAAAAATCGAAAACCGGTGAGAGAGGTTCCGAAGATTTCCAGCGATAAACGACCAAAGAAAGGAGTCACGGGTGGATACGCGACGTAACCCCAAGCCAAGTGTCGAGCATCGTCGAGCGTAGCCAGTTCGTCGCGGTGAAATCCGTAACGTCCGTCGACAAGAATGTGAACAATGACGGTGGCAGCCGCCAGGTAAATCAGAACCGCCGGATCGCTGCGCCAAAATGATTGTGGGACGGAGGCCGCTGCGACTTGCGCCTTCATTAACGCGGAACGCCTAGACCGGTGCGATGTTTTCTCGCCCATGACGTAGCACGCGCGCCATCCAAATGAGCTCGTTTAAGAAACTGTCGATTCGTCGGATAAAGTTTTGATCGAGCAAACTGCCGCGCTCGTCGAAGAGAGTTCCAATTTTTCCGAAGTTAACGTCTTCGAAGATGGTGACAAGACCCAACTCGCGCATGACCGGCAAAAGGTTCTCAATTGCACGCGCACCCCCGAAGGTGCCGGCCGACACGCCGCAAATTCCAACGGCTTTGTGGATGTATTCCTTCAAGTTCATGTCGAGGGCGTGCTTCAGCAGCCCTGGATAACCGTGATTGTATTCCGGCGTAATGATGATGAGCCCGTCGCAGCGCTCGATTGTCGATGAAAAGGTCGGGTCTTTCATTTGCTCGCCGGCGTCGTCGAGACGCATGGGAAGAGCGCGCACGTCGATCAGTTCTGTTTCCACGCCGGCGCGTTTCTTTGTTTGTTCAAAGACGAAGCGGGCAACATGTTCGCTTTGTCTTTCCCGGCGCGCGGTCCCCAGAATCAGCGGAATGAAAAGCGCGCGTTCGGGTTGGGTTTGCATCGACCTTTAAACCGGGGAGAGAGTTGATTGATCATTGTGCCGATGGCCGGACTCGAACCGGCACGGGCCGTTTAAAGCCCAACGGATTTTAAGTCCGTTGCGTCTGCCATTTCGCCACATCGGCTTTTTTGGGCACTTTACCCTCGTAATTTGCCATACCAAAACGTTTCCTCGCGAAGCCCTCCCGCCCGGGACTTGGCAAATACTTGGCAAATGCCAAGCCGCTTTCGGACCGCCCACCATATCCTCGCACACTGCCCTTCCCCGGTGTGGCTGACCCGAACCGGATGTTTTCGGCCAATTCGGACATTTCCGCAACGGGTATGAGAGCCACTGCGACAAAAATAAGGGAAATCACAATAGAGGGAAAAGCATTTTACGAAGTCCGATGGCCAAAATTTCCCAAAGGTCGTAATCGGCAGTCATTCAGACAGAAAACCGAAGCTGAGACATTTCTAAAGCAAAAATTAGCCGAACAGCGCAATTACGGAATTGCCGGCAGCGCTTTCAGTCTGTGCGATCGCGCCGAATACTCGGAGTGCGTGGAGAGGCTTGCACCGTTTCATGCGACTCTCCGCGATGCAGTAGATTTTTATCTTCCGCATCTTGAGGCGACGAACCGTTCTTGCACCGCTCAGCAGCTTGTCGATGAAATTATAGGTGCAAAAACTGCCGACGGCGCGAGCCCGCGCTATATCAATGATCTAAAAAATCGGTTACACTATTTCGCGGTAGCTTTCGATGGCAAGCCGGTTGCGAAGATCACCACTACCGAAATTGATCAGTGGCTTCGTAATCTCACAAATCGCAAGGGCAAAGCGGTAGCGCCGACGACGCGAAATAATTTCAGGCGGCTTTTGATTGTCGCCTTCAACTTCGCTGTCAATCGCGGTTACTGCACAGCCAATCCGGTAGTGAAAAGCGCGAAGGCGAAGGCAATCGAGACTGCCGTGGGAATCCTGACCGTAGACGAGACTATCCGTCTACTCCGGAACGCTCCCGAAGAACTCGTGCCTTATGTCGCCATGGGTGCCTTCGCCGGGCTCCGGTGTGCTGAACTTGAAACTCTGGCATATCCAATAAACATTCCTCGATTGTCGCCAATTTGTCTCAAAAAGTACAGAACAATGTCGATTCGAGACTTTGATTTTGAGACGACTAATGAAGAACTCGTTAGGCGTTTTTCAGAGCAAAATCGATTGGCACATATCGGCTCTCAATAACGGTCGTTTTTGAAACACGCAGTTTCAATCCTGCGGCCCGTGCGGATTTAAACAAACGATTTCGAGGCTGCACTTCGGCTGCTGATTAATAGGAACTTTCCGAGCGAAATGCGGTTCAGAATCCAGACAAGGATTCTTTGAATACAGCCACGACCCTTGGGTCACGCTTATTCAGTCGTTTACTTGGAGTTTTGCGAAGGAGACTGCTCGATCAGCTTTTGGAAACGCGGATCATTCCGGAGCGGGTCGAACATGGGATCGAGTCGGAGCAGCGCAGGAGTGAGCGGCACGTTTGCAGCGAGTGCGCTCTCGTACGGAATCGAGAGTAGTTTCTGTAAAGCGGCGATTGTGCGATCAGGCTCTCCTACCTGCGCAGCGACTCGGGCGAGGATCTCGATCGGCCCGGGACCAGCCTTCGCGTCTTTCTCAATCGGCAACGCGGCGATGGCCAGTTCAGCCAATGTCAGAGCGGCAGCTTTGTCACTAAGGCCCATATAGGTCAGCGCCAGATCTCCAATCAGCTGATAGTTGTCCGGCTGTTCTTTGAGGAAAGGTTCCAGTTCGCTGCGCGCCTGTCGCCAGCTTTCCTGGGCAGCGGCAAGGTCGCCGGCGACCTCTTGCGCCCAGCCTAACCAAAAGCGTAGTTCACCGTTGAAGTAACCCAACGCTGGATCAGGGTTGGCCAGTATTTCCTCTAACCGAGGGATGATTTGTCCAGGGCGGCGCTCCAGGATCGCTTGGTAAACTTGTTGTTCCAGCACGGGGACGTCGTCGGCCCCCGGGTGGAGCGGAGCGAGGAGCGCCGAAGCACGCGGAAGGTCACCCTCGGCTTGTGCGATAGCCGCCTTGAACATAAGGGTATCGACGTCGTCTGGTGTAATATCGAGAACCTGATCAAGCTTTCGCAGTGCTTCGGGAAAACGACGGAGTGCAATGTAGGATTGCGCATGCTGTCCGAACAAGGCAGCGTGTCGCGGGTCGAGCCGCTCAGCTTCGTTGAAGTACGACTCGCTCCGGTCCCACTGGCCTCGTCTCCGCTCGACTAACGCCAGCGATTCAGGAATCCGGCTGCTATTGGGCAGGAGCTGACGGGCCTGCTCAAAGTAACGCACCGCGCTGTCGTAATCTTTTAGGCAATCGTAGTGGTAATAGCCCTTGGCTAATACGGCTTCGCCGAGATTGGGCTGAAGAGCGAGCGCGGTTTCGGCTGCCTGCCGTGCCTCTTCACGCAGAGCGGCCGTTGGTTGAAGAGTCTGTGTGAGGTAGCCGCGCGCGTCCACGATTGAGAGTAGCGCCCAATTAAGGGCAAACTTCGGGTCCAACCGCACCGCTTCTTTAAAATATTTCTGTGCGCCAAGGGAGTTGGCGGATGAGCTTCCCGTTTTCAGACTAAAAGCCAGACCACGCAAGTAGGCATCATAAGCCTCAACATTGTCGGTCGGTTTGGCGGCGATGATTCGCTCTTCCTGACCGGTGAGTTTCGCTCGCAGTTGATCGGCGACGGCTCTGGCCACCTCACTCTCGACCGAAAAGATGTCGGTCAGTTTGCGATCAAAGGTATCGGCCCAAAGATGAGAATCATTAGCCGCTTTGATCAGCTGCACGTTCACACGCACGGCGTCGCCGCTCTTCTGCACGCTTCCTTCCAGGATGTGGGCCACACCAAGCTGCTTCGCGATCTCGGAGAGATTACCTGGCTTGCTCTGATATTGCTGGGTTGAGGTGCGCGAGATCACCTTTAGGTCGGCAATCTTTGATAAGCGTGTCAGGATTTCATCCTGAATGCCCTCGGCAAAGTAGGCGTTCTCCTTGTCGCTGCTCAGGTTTTCGAACGGAAGGACGGCGATCGATTTATCCAGAATCGCTGGCAGTGCCGGCGCGGTGGAAGAAGGCGGTGCCTTCGAGCTGGACCGATGTGAGAAAATGTAAAATCCCGCGGTGGCGCTGGCCGCAACGATGATAAGCGTGGCGATCCATGCCCGAGATCGTCCAGGCGGTTTCGCATCGGATGCCGGAGTCGCCGGTGCTGTTTGTTCCTTCGATTTCGCCTGCCGAAATTTCTCCGGCAACTCCCGATTACCCAGCTCGTCCGTGTGCAAATTCACAATGTAAACGCGCACGCCGTGCTTCACTTCGCACTCTCCGAGATCGCGCAATAGCGGTTTCCAACGCGCGTATTGCTCCAAATCTTCAGCGACATGTTTTGAAAGGAGAATGTGTCCCGCATCTCCGCAATCCATCACGCGCTGCGCCATATTGATGCCGGCGCCCGCGACATTCGCTCGTTCATTTACATCGATAACGCCGCTGACCGGACCGCTGTGCACGCCCATTCGCAGCGGTAGCGTTGGATGCCCTTTTAGCGCGCGACTAATCTCCAGCGCGCATTCGACTGGCGCTTCCAGCCTGTCCTGAAAGACCAGCGCCATTCCGTCGCCGGTCGGAATCTTGATTAATTTACCAGCTGCTTCTGCATTCCGAAATTGTTCTGTGCTGCGAACGATCTGGTTGAGCGTCTCAAGCAACGCGTGCTGCTCATCAATCAGCAGCTTCGAGTAACCAACGATGTCCGTGAATAAGACATGCGCGATTTCAAGTTGAATCTCTTTCTTGATTTCAGTGGGCATTTCGGATGGGCTGCGACGAGCCATGATAACTCGGTCCGCACACTAATGTCGAAGAAGAAGGCGCGATTCTCTTCCTCATACCGGTAGCGCAGCGCATCTGAATCCGTGCGCTCATCCAAAGTGGGCCATCAAACAAGTGACTTTCCGCTGTGGACAATTGTGCACGGGCTTTCCCTCGTAAAACCCGTGCACGAATTGGTGTCTATTTTTCGGGCGCTATTGGTGCACGTATTTTTGCGTATTTAGTCACGCTATTCGCTCGCGGCAAATCGGGTCAGTTTGGGGCGGTAAATCCTTGGTTTTTGACATGCGGTCCGGCTCCTCTGCTGCTCGAAATCACTACGGGAAAAGAAGCAGGGTCGCAGGGCAATGCGTGGTAGATTTATGATTCGTTAGGCGACACGGCCTCTTGCAAAACGGAAACAGGGCCGTCGGGCGACAATTCCGCGTCAATCACGCTGGCTTCAATGGGCACCGGCTCACCAGCGTCCAATTCATTTATGTGGATAAGAAGGGCGTGTGGGGCGGAATCGCCCTCGTCGAGCCCACATGCTTTCCGCGCCATTTCATCCGCAATCTTTGCTTCTTTGAATGTGCGCGGCGGTTTTAGCTTTGCCTTTGCGAGAGCGCCATGCGCGAGACCGAACACAAGGTCGCGATGCGCGTCACCGCGTCGAGCCCATTCGGCAGCAGAAGTCTTCAATTCGGCCTCCCTTTTCTGCAACTCCTTCGCACGCTTCTTGACCGACGAAATTACAGTCCATTTCCCTCGTGTTGCGCGTGCATAAACCGCTGGATATTTGAGGCGGAAGCGCGCGCAAATTTCGGTGATCGTGAGACCCTCGACTTCGCACATATTTTTCACGTCACTCCATGCGACTTTTGCACCGTCGAGACTCGTGATTTCGGTAGTTTCAATCGCTGCGCCCGGATTGCGTTTGCTTTCTGGCCCGTCTGTCGTGTGCTGTGCTGTTTCCGCGTTCGTGCTGCCTTGATGTTCACATGAACATTAGCGCGCGTAAGCAAATCCATCCATCGAAAACGAAGCCGACAGGCAGCAAATTCAACCAGAAAGTGGCGCGTTGTCTGATCGTTTAGCCCGGTTGCCGTGAAGCAGGGAAGCGGCGGCGTAGTGTTTTACTTGGCAAAACTTGGCAAATAAAACTGTATTCAGGCGCATTTCAGTGCGCGATAATGCGCAACATCAATATTCCGAAATGAGCGGTTTTCCCTCTGAAATGCAGTTTTACGACGGTAATTCGTTAGGCAACGTTTTTGCAGTGGCATGCATTTTAAGTCCGTTGCGTCTGCCATTTCGCCACATCGGCACGTGAGATTCCACTTTACGCCGCATCAATTACATCCGCGAGCATGACGGGCAACGTAATTATTCATGCGGGCCTCCTCGGGCGAGAAGTCGCAGTTCATTCAATCTCAGATCCGAGGGAAATCCAACTTCCATTTCCACCCTTTGCGCCCGATTCAGATTCAAATGCCTTCGGAGCCGCCGTGGCTGCGTGAAATCCTGCCACATTGAATCTTTGAGCCTTTGCTACCCTGCTAATTGCAACACTGTTTCAATGATCAATGATTTCTAGAATACAGTTCCGAGTTAATTCATAAGAAACTTAACCAAAGCAAAACACCGACAAAATCCGACGAACGATTTTTTGAATACAGCTGGGGTCAAATCGGACACCCGTGGTTCTCGTTCACGGGCTACAAGAACTTCATTCCATAGATCACGGAACTTTTTCGATGAGTTCCGGTGTGCCGCTGTCTGCCGCAGTAACCAACAAGAATCTCTGTTGAGGCGCCTCGGCAGACTTTTCGCTTTCGGAGGTTAGAACCTGGCGGAAAGGTCCAACCGTCTGCACAATTTGCGCGCCGGATAGATTTGTTTTGAACGTCGCGAGTTCCTGTTCCCGTCCGTACGGCGGAGTTTGAGATGTCGTCAACCAAAGCCGATACATTTGTCCTGGTTTCAAGTCAGAAACCGCCATCTGTAACAAGTCAATCGAGCCTAACGAATTTACCGACACTGTCGCATGTGCCGAACTGCCACTGCCTTCAGCCGCAGTCAGGAGGAGATGTGCAGCTTTCCCCGCATCGGCGAGCGGAGTCAGATTGCTTGTGCCGTCACCAGTCGGCACCGCTTCCGGAACGTAAACGAGGGCCTGCGGCTGCTGACCAATCGGAATTGTGGCCAGAATTTTGTTCGCGAGCGAGTCGATCGCGATGACCGCGTCCTGATTCTCCAATCCCACATAAACGCGCGTTCCATCTCCGGATCCCCAAATGCCATGCGGCAAATCGCCGGTAGCAATCGTCGAAATCAATTCCGGTTTCTCACCGCGGCGATAGACCTTGACGGCATTCTCACCGCCCACGGTCACATAGGCGAACTTGCCGTTCGCGTTTTCTACCAGCGTGACATGATTCGTGATAGGCCCGGTGTCGAGCGTGGAGAGAATTCGGAAAGGCGGTTGCGCACTCATGACTTGTGTTTTGCCCGAGTCCTTCAGCGTGAACCAGACTTCGGTTCCGTCGCGGCTGACAGCCAGATTTGGCGAGAACGGACTGGCCTGCGGAACACGGGCAGCGATCTGATAACTTTTCATGTCCACCACATCGAGTTCCGGAGTAAAACTCGAAGGCACGAAAGCGTACCGTCCGTCCGGGCGGAATAGCACCATCCCTGGGCCGTTGGCGGTTTGCACACGGCGAATCTCTTTCATTTTCACAGGATCAATCACCGACACATAATCTTCGCCGCGCACAACTGCCCAAAGTTCTTTGCCATCGGGGGTGAAAAACGCTTCGTGCGGCGAGCGCCCGATGTAGACCACGCCTTTGATCTTGTTCGTCGTCGTATCGATGAATGTGACCGAATTGGAACCGATCGAGACGACAGCGATTGTTCGGTGGTCCGGCGAGAAGCCGATTCCGTGAACAAGCAACTGGCCTGTGTAAAGTGGACTGAGCGCGCCCGGAACTCGATCACCGAGACGGATAACGCCAAGTAATTTGTTCGAAGCCGGATTGATCACCGAAACGGTGTTCGAAGTCTGGTCGCCGGTGTAAACGCGGTCCTTTTCGGAGACGGGAATCGGCGCGGTCATCTCTCGCTCCTTCTCGTGTGGCACATTTGCGCCGTCGGTTTGCAATGTTGCCAGTCGGAAGCGCATGACTTGGATCTCTTGCTGCTGCGTAACGATGATCTCCTGAGCCAGCCGCCTCAGCGCTGAGTCCTGACCGTGCAACAGAAAAGTTTTCGCCATGTCGATTGCACCCTGGTGATGCGGGATCATCATGGCGGAAAAATCATGGTTGAGATCGCCAGTCGTGGATGCGGCGACCATGTCCCGGTCCATCTTGCTCATGCTCTCCATCATTTCCTGCTCAAAAGAGGAATTTGGTGGCATTTGCGTCATTGGTTGTGGCGGTGACGCCGCCTGCGATGACGGATCGATTCCGCACGCGATAACGCTGAGGACACAAATCGATTTTAATGTCGCTCTCATTTTCCTAATTTCCTTTCCAGTTAGGGGTCGATTATATTTAATTTTTTCTAAAAATCATGCAGTTAGGTGCACTGCAATCGTATGAAGCCCAGCCACGCCGGAAAACGGTGCGCGACCTTCTTCCCATTCCTGAACGTCTCCTTCGCCGTCAGTTGCGCGGACAACAAGCGTATAGTCATCGGTCTTCTCAGGTTTCCATTTGTATCTCCACAGAGACCAGGCGAGGTCGCCGCCGGAATAGTAAATTTCGGCTTCATCCCACGTTTGGCCGGTGTCATCACTGAATTCGACGCGCGAAACCCCTCGGTCACCACCAAATGCGACGCCTTTGACTTCGATTGGAGCGCTTAATTTGCTGAGGGAAAACGTCGCACCATTATCCGGTACGTCGATTCTCGATCTGGTCGGCACGATGAAATCCGGACCCCAGCCCTGGCTTTCGTAAAAGCCTTTTGCGTCCGCTCGAGCCAGCTCGATCCGGGTGAGCCATTTCACGTTCTTCTCGCCAAAGTAGCCGGGCACGATCACCCGGGCAGGATAACCGTGCCGATGGGGTAGCGGAACGCCATTCATTTCGAATGCAACCAGGGTGGTGGCTTCGAGCGCTTTCTCCAGCGGAAACGTGTCGGTGTAGTTGCCCACTGCGTGCAACCGTACGCGGACCGCATCCGGCCGCGGCGATGCCTGATCAATCAGGTCACGAAGCGCGATGCCCTTCCACCTCGCGTTACTCATCAATCCGGCGTCGAGTCCATTGCTGATGCACATCAGCGTCGTTTCCTGTTCGATAACAGGGAACCCTTTCCGTTGCGTCTGCCATTTCGCCACATCGGCTCTGAATAATTATGTTGTACTATATAGAGGAAGCCAATAGACGCGACGGACAAACACTCCTTTCAGGCCATTGGCCGGTCAACACGGTTGAGTGAAAATCGCACAATGTTTCGTTAGGGCTCGCCCGCGAAACTAGTTACCTAACGAATCACTACTTTCGTGCGATAAATATTTCTGTAATACAGAAAGGCCCGGAGCCTGCGGGGTCCGGTTCCTTTTTGTCATTTGAGACTTTTCTTCAGCCGAAACGGAAAATGGAAATAAGTGATTTCCCCTGGCTCGAGCTCCTGAAACACGGCATTTGAAACCTTTTGAGAGTGCGCCAAAATACAGTGTAGTCGACTAGAAGGTCCGTGGCCGGAGCTGCACCAGTTTCGCCGCTAGCGCCGAATCGCGAAGAGTGGGTCGCTGGGCCGGCCACGCTATTTGTAGATATGAATTCGAATAATAGCCTCTGCGTTTATGGTTTATGTGCGGTGCTTTGCCTCTCGGGCTTGGCGGCGCGGGCACAAGACCGCGACATAAGCCAGGATCGCCAGCTGGAGCCGGCGCCTCAGTCACGCGCTGATCGAGGCGATTCACGAAATCGGCGATACAGGGGAGGCGGCGAAAGTGTCAGCGAATTGATCGCGCAAGGCGACGAATTCGACAAACAACTCCAACCCAAAGAAGCACTCGAAAACTATCTGCCCGCGAACAAGCTCGAACCGGACAACGTGGACCTTCTCCTCCGTATTGCGCGGCAGTACCGCCATTTGATGGCCGACACGTCCTCGAACAAAGACAAGCTGCGGCTTGGATACATTTCGCTCGAGTTCGCCACTCGTGCCGCGACCCTCGCTCCGAATAATGCCGAAGCACAACTCTCGCCTGCGATCAGCTATGGAAAAATG
>DATMPQ010000181.1:0-4577 GCA_035567015.1 Chthoniobacterales bacterium
ATGTCGTTTTTGATTTCATCGAGCGTGTAACCGACCGCGAGTTTGGCCGCGATTTTTGCGATCGGGAATCCGGTCGCCTTCGACGCGAGCGCGCTCGAACGCGAAACGCGCGGATTCATTTCGATCACGACCATTCGTCCGTTGTCCGGATGCACCGCGAATTGAATGTTCGACCCTCCGGTCTCGACGCCGATCTCACGAATGACCGCGAAAGAGGCGTCGCGCATCATTTGATATTCTTTGTCGGTGAGCGTTTGCACGGGAGCGACCGTGATTGAGTCGCCAGTATGCACGCCCATCGGGTCGAAGTTCTCGATCGAACAAACGACCACGCAATTGTCCGCCCGATCGCGCATTACTTCCATCTCGAATTCCTTCCAGCCGACGAGGGATTCGTCGATCAGCACTTCGTTGACTGGCGATAAATCGAGACCACGTGCGGCGATCGCATCCAGCTCTTCGCGGTTGTATGCGATACCGCCGCCCATTCCGCCCAGGGTGAAGGCCGGCCGAATGATTAGCGGAAACGTTCCGATCTCGTCGGCCACGCGGTTTGCATCGACCAGCGAGTGCGCGACGCCGGAGCGCGGCACCTCGAGGCCGATCCGCAGCATCGCTTCTTTGAATAATTGTCGATCTTCGCCTTTAGCAATGGCTTGCGCGTTGGCGCCGATCAATTTCACGCCGTGTCGCGCAAGTGCGCCGTTACGATAAAGTTCCATGGCGGCGTTGAGGGCAGTTTGCCCGCCCATCGTGGGCAAAATCGCATCCGGTTTTTCGCGCTCGATGATCGCCTCGATCACTTCGGCGGTAATCGGCTCGACGTAAGTGCGATCGGCGAATTCCGGATCGGTCATGATGGTCGCCGGGTTCGAATTGACGAGCACGACCTGATAGCCTTCTTCGCGCAATGCCTTGCACGCTTGCACGCCAGAATAATCAAATTCGCAGCCCTGCCCGATCACGATTGGACCGGAACCGATGAGCAGGATTTTTTTTAAGTCGTTATTCCGCGGCATCTGCGCAGCGGGGACGATAAATCAAATCAGTCGAACTTCACATGAGAAACGCTATCGCTTCGGAAGAAAGTTCTTCCCCGGCTGTCATGGCAGACAGGCTCCCAGTCCGCCAATCGGACGGACTCGTCCTGTGGCGAGCCTGTCGAGTCCTTTTAAGCAGACCGGCCAGAAGCCCGTCTGCCACAAGACGCGAGACGTCTGTTTTCCTGCGCCACTTCGGCCATACGTTGTCGATCCAGATACACTTTGCAGATGCTTTTGATGCGCGTGAGCACGTAGTAGATCGTCTGGCTCCGAATCCGGACGAGTTCCGCGCCGACGATGCGCGTCACGAAATCGCTTGGCAGGTCGAGAATCTCCTGAGGCGTGCAGCCTTCGAGTCCTTTGCAAAGAATGGCGCTCATTGAGCGGGTGAGCGTTTGCACTTCCGGGCCGAGCGTCATGCGAATGTGCGCCTTGCCGTTTTCATCGACGTGGAGATAAACACCGACCGTGTCCATGCATTCTTCGTCCTTGCGCACATCTACGAGATCAAAGGTTTCGCCTGTGCGCGGCTCCTGCTTCTTGGCGTTGTCCGCGTAGGAAACGAGCGTCTCGCGCCGCTCATCTTCCGGGAGCGAATCGAAGAGATTGATGATCTTGTTGAGCCTAGCCGGATACATCGATAATCACTAGGAATCTACCGCGGATTACGCGGATTTAAACGGATGAGTTCTGGCTGTAGCGGCGGTCTATGACCGTCGCATTTCATTTGGGCGCTCGTGGAGCGCCGCTACAGTTTCAATCCGTGTTATCCGCGAAATCTGCGGTTAAGAATCACGCGCCCTTTTCAATCGGCGCTCCGACTTTGTTGCCCCATTCTGTCCACGAGCCGTCGTAATTGCGCACGTTGTTGAGGCCAAGCAGATACGTGAGGACGAACCAGGTGTGGCTTGAGCGTTCCCCGATCCGGCAATAAACGATCGTTTCCGTGCCAGGGGTCACCCCGCATTGATCCAGGTAAATCTTCGCGAGGTCCGGCGCGGACTTGAACGTCCCGTCGTCGTTCGTCGCGGTTTTCCAAGGCATGCTTTGCGCGCCGGGAATGTGGCCCCCGCGCAGAACGCCTTCCTGAGGATACTCCGGCATATGCGTGATCTCGCCTTTGTATTCGCCGGGTGAGCGGACGTCGATCAACGGCTTTTTGCCTTTGCTTTGCGCCAGCGCTTCATCGGCAAAGGCGCGAATTTCTTTGTCGAACCGCTTCTTCGGCACTGGGTAATTTGTGCGCGGATATTTCGCAATGTCGCGCGTTATCGGTCGCTGCTCCGCTTTCCATTTATCGCGACCGCCATTGAGAATTTTCACCTTCTCGTGTCCGAATAATCGGAACGCCCAAAGCGCATAGCACGCCCACCAGTTCGCCTTGTCCCCGTAAAAAATGCAAGTCGTCTCGGGCGTGATGCCATTGCGGCTACATAACTCCGCGAATTTCTCCGGCTTGATGTAATCGCGGATCACATTGTCTTGGAGATCGGCCCGCCAATCAATGTGCACCGCGTCGGGAATATGCCCGGTGTCGTAAAGCAGGACGTCTTCGTTCGACTCGACGATCCGGATGTCATCGTCTTTGAGATGTTTCTCCAGCCAATCGGTTTCCACCAGCGCTTCTGGATGCGCGTATTGCGTAGGGTGCGTTGCCATAGGAAATAGAAATTCAATCCGCTGCGGTGCATCGGCAAGCGAATTTGCTACTGCTGCGCCGCGCCTCCCTACTTCGGAGAAAGCGAGGCAGCCGACCGATCCGTCACGATGCCGGGGTTACTTCTTCGCGTCCATGTCCAATTGTGCGAAGAGGAACGAGTACTGATCCGAGAGCTGTTTGATTCGCTCGCTCAGCGCTGTGCCGATTCCGTGACCGGCGCTTGAGCTGGTGCGTAAAAGAATTGGATTACTGGATTTATTGGCTTCGTCCAGGCGCGCCACCATCTTGCGCGAATGATACGGCGCGACCCGTCCGTCGTTCGCCCCGGTCAGCATCAAAATCGACGGATACTTCGTGGCATCGACGACGTTATGATACGGCGAGTAGGCGTAAAGCGCCTTGAATTGTTCCGGATTTTTCACCGTGCCGAATTCCGTGACGTTAAATGCGCCATTGGGCGCGAGCTCGACTCGCAGCATGTCGTAAATGCCGACCGCTGAGACGACCGCGCGCATCAGATCGGGGTGCTGCGTGATCATCGCGCCCATAAGAAGGCCGCCATTGCTCCCGCCCAGGAGCGCGAGTTTCTCGGGGCGTGTCCACTTCTGTTTGATCAGGTATTCGGCCGCCGCCGCGAAATCATCGAACACGTTTTGTTTTTTCGTCAGGTTGCCGGCCTTATGCCAATCCTCTCCGAACTCGCCGCCACCGCGGATGTTTGCCACCACATATACGCCGCCGCGATCGAACCAGAGCCGGCGAGTGAAGTCAAAATTGGGCGTCATGCTAATGCCGTAACCGCCATATCCGTAAAGGAGCGTCGGATTGCTGCCGTCGGTTTTCGTTCCTTTACGGCGAACAATGTTGAGCGGAACCTCTGTGTCGCCTTTCGAAGTGGCGAATTCGCGGGTTACTTCAATGTCGGCAAACGAAACCGGCGAAGTATTGACCAGCGCGGTCTTGACCGGCTCCGTCTTTCCAGAGGCGATTTTGAACCATGCCGCCGGCGCGGTGTAGCTGACGTCGCGAAAGAGTAGCGAATTATCTTCCAACGATTCCATCTCGGACACGGCAGAGATTTTCGGAATCGGAATTAACGTCTCGTTTTTGCCATCTAGTGCGAAGCGCCTGATCTGGGACGGCCCGCCGAGCAGATCGCCCACATAAAGCGCGCTGGCCGTCGGCTCCATGAACTGGATGACCGCGTCGCTCGGTGGTACAATCACCGTTGCATTTGCCAGCTCGGGATTATCAAGCGGCAGCCGCAAAATCTTTCCCAGCGGGGCATCGGCGCGCGACAATAGATAGAGCGCGTTGTCCCGGCCCAGGCGCGCCGCCTTGATTTGATCGCTGAACTGCGTGATTTGCTTCCAACTGCCATCCGGCCCGAGCAGGTAATGCGCAAAGTCGCCGCCATCGCCGTTCGCTACGGTGGCGAGAGTGAATTTTCCGTCGCGCGCCGCCTCCAGTTTGATTTCGGCAATGCGGGGAAAGTCTTTGCCCAATGAATACGTGTCTTTCGTGTCGGCTGTGCCGAGCTTATGAAAATAAATCTGCTGATAAAAATTCAGGTCGGCGTCGGGCCGCTCGCCTTTGCGTGGGAAGCGCGTGTAATAAATTCCAGTGCCGTCCGCATTCCAAGCTGCGCTGCCCCCGGCGGTTGGATATTGCACATGCCCAATCGAGTCGGGCATCGCTTTTCCTGTAGCGGTTTCATAGATGTGAAGCGTCCCATCCTCGCTCCCGCCCTGCGAAATTGAGATCGCGACATATTTGCCATCGCGCGAGGGCGCGAACCAATCAATCGCGGTCGTGCCTTTGACGTCGAGCGCGTTCGGATCGAGCACCATCTTTTCCGATTTCAGATTGTCCGC
>DATMPQ010000182.1:0-4580 GCA_035567015.1 Chthoniobacterales bacterium
GTTGGGTCAGCTTTTCCTTTGCAGCCGCCATTTCCAAAGGCGACAACCGATATGCGCCACTCCGCAACGCGTCGATAAGGGAATGGTCCGCGCCGGATTGGACGAGCTGTTTTTCCATTGTGGAATCAAAGGAATCGGCAAAATGCCGTGCGGAAAGTTCGCGCATGATCGCTTCGCTGGAATAGCCGGAGCGGAGCATGAGGCCGATCTCTTTTGCCGTGAGCGGCACGGGACCGCAGATCGCTCGGCAAACGCTCGCCAGAAAGAGGAATATGACCAATAGAAGCCGCACGCTCGTTTTTCAGCACAAGATGCGCCACCGGGTGCGATGTCGCCGTCGGCCTATGAAGGAAAAGCTTTTCGTACTGCAATAAAGCTCCAACCGCTAACTACGCTCCGAAGAAGCATCAATCAGCCAGGCCCAGAGGGTGGTCTGTTTTGGATTTTTGAACCCTGGAATTTGGAATTTCCCTGGATGGGAGCTCGGCTGAAATTTGGTATTAGACGTAGCCTGCCCAGCCAAAGGCTCGTCACTGTTTTTCACTCATCACTTTTTGCACGCTTGTTGGATCATCCAGAAGGATCCATTCGATGATCGCAACCGGCAGGCTGCCGTTCTTGATCAGATCATCGTGGAATTGACCGAGGCGGAAATTTTCGCCTTGTCGATCTTTGTAGCGGCCGAGCAAATTCATGATCTGCCATTTGCCGACGATGTAGCTGATCTTTTGATGGGGACTTGAAGCTGCGCCGGCAGCTTCGCCTTCGGCGGCTTCGCGATCGAGCCCGCCGGCTTCCATGAAATATTTCACGGCCTGTTCGAAGCTCCATCGACCGGTGTGCAAGTTTACGTCGACGCCGATTCGCGCAGAGCGATAACGCGACAAGCGCAAGATTTGTCCCTGGGCCGACGAATTGTTTGGATAAAGCCCCGTGCGCATCAACATCTCTTCGCCGTAAAGTGCCCAGCCTTCTACGAACACGCCGTCCTCATGCTGGCGATGAATCTCATCACTCAAGTGGTTCGCAGTGGAAAGTTGCAGGAAGTGTCCGGGGATTCCTTCGTGCCCGAGGATCGGCCGCGGATCTTCGATCGCAGCGCGAATGTAAAAGTTCTTCGATTGCGGATTGTAAGTTGGAATGAAATAGAAGCCGGTCGGGTCTTTGTCGTAAACACCGGGCGGATTCATGAAACCGCCCGGACTCGTCGGCTTGAACGCTTCTGGCAACTGCCGAATCTGAAATGCGCCCAGGTAATCGGGCAACGTGATGAGATTTTTTTCTTTTAGGAAACTGATCATCTCCTGCTCGCGGCTTTCGTACGCTTTCAAGAACGACGCCTGGTCCGGCGGAATGTTCTTGCTCCGCGATGGATCGGGATCGGCCAGCTTCGGATCGGGAAGGAGTGCTTCGAGGGCGCGATAACGCGCCAACTCCGCGCGACCGATCGTTTCGATTTCACGCGCATCGACGGGCAAAAGCAGGACGTGTTTGAGATAGTAATTGTAGTTGGCTTCGCCCATTGGCGCGAAGTCTTTCATCTTCGGCAAACGTTTCTCCAGATCGTCGGCATAACGGTGGAGCGCGACGAGCGCCTCATCGCGCGTTTTCACCAGATCGTTGTGCTCGTTGGGCGCAAGATCGACGTCGATCGCCATCAAACTTTCGTTCAAGAGCGGATCAATCGAGCGCGCGGACTGCATCGCGAGCTGCGCGTAAAGTTTTATCGGGCTTTGCAAATTGCTCAGGCCTTGCTTGAGCAACGCCGGCATCTCTTTCAACCGCGCCGTGGCTGCAAGCGCGCGATTACGCGGCGTGTCATATTCCTTTTTCAGCAATGAGAAAATCGCGTTCGTGCATTCGCCGACGTAAACCTGCGGATTCGTGCGCTCGAATTTGAGCACGCGATCTTCGAAATCGACGCGCTCGAGCTGGGCACGGAAAAGCATCCAATCAATGCGTTCTTCCTTCGGCCAACTGCCGGTTTGCATTGCGCGCACTTTTTCGAGCAGTCCATGCACATGCTGCGCGCGCGCCGCGATTTCTCCCGGGGAATAGTCAGTCAGCTTGTTGTCCCAGGTGTGCAGACCGGCGTCGCTGCTGCGCACCGGATAATTCTCGTTCCGCCAGTTGTAGTAATCCTTTGCAAAGGTGTGCAGCGCCGCCGCGGCCATCATTTCGGCACCGCCCGTGTTGCTAATCAATGCCTTGTTGGTGACCGGCCTCGGGCTGGCCTCTCGCGATTGCGCATGCGCTGAAGTCCAGGAAATGACCATTACCGCTACGAAAAAGATTTTGGCTTTCACGATGTCAATCTTATCGGGTCGAGTTGAGCAAGACAAAGCCGAATCGGCCATTACAATCCGCTTGTTTTGGAAAGAACTTCGATTTACTTCCATCTCAGGCAATGGAGTTTGCCTTCCGAGAAACGGAGAACCGCACTGATCGGTTTCAGAACTGATGACTCCTGTTGGCGCGACGGTGCGCAAGTAGGAGTTTTATTGTGCTCAATCATATTTGGGTCGGTTTCGATGCTTCGAGCATCATTCTTCAAAATGTTTGGTTCGTGGCCGCGATTTGGATGGCGCTCGCGCTGGTCGCGAGTTTGATCTCGATCAGAGTAGGCATCTCGGTTGCGCTCATCGAAATTTTCATCGGCGTAGTGGCAGGCAATTTCCTCCACCTCACCGCCAGCAATGAATGGATCAACTTCCTCGCCTTGCTCGGGAGCGGCGTGCTGACATTTCTGGCCGGAGCGGAAATCGATCCGCGCTCGCTGAGAACAAATCTGCGCGCCAGCCTGCTTATTGGAGTTCTATCCCCGCTGCCCGCTATTTTCTCTCGTAAAACGGGGGTAAATCGCCACATTAGTCATAACAGCAGTTCAGCAAAGTCATAACACATCCACGGAAAACCGCCAAAATCCGCTGATGTGCGGTAACGCCGTTTTTTGCCTTGCTTATGAACGGCGTTCGCCGATGAAATGCATCTCCGGCTCCTCGCTTTCTCAAGCGTCCTGCGCGAAAGGCGATGGCACGATACAGGCTGATATTCATTCTGTCTCCCCTGGCCATGAAGCTATTTCGAAGGCGCGGCAATCCGCCGAAGCAAGCTAACGAAACACCTGTGCCTACGGCGCCTGCCGAGATTTCTTTGAGCGCGGAGCAAAAGAGCCTGCTCGAAAAGCCGATTGATCCGAAAGCGAATAGGATCTTGCACAAAGGATTGCAGCGCGTCGTTCCGAGCCCACCGCCAGAGACAGGCGCGCGAATCCTCGACAGCCTCTAATGCCACGCCAGCGAGACACTACCCGAAACGCGTAAGCTCAAGCAGATAGCCCCGGGGGAACAGAGTTTCTCGCGGGTTAAGAGTTAGCCAGGGCCGCGGACTCGTTACCGAACGTCTTCAATATAACTCGCAATCTGGTAGTCAGTTACGACTCTATCGCTGGCGATTTCCTTGTCGTAGTGGAATGCAGTGTTTCCGTTACCAGTGAAGCTATTAGCCACGATCGCGCCATACCAATCGGGATTGCCGGTCAGCGAAATGTTGCCACTTGGCGCGTAAATAGTAGCCGAAACGCTACCCGGCGACGCGATGGTAATGCTCTGCGTGGACCCATCTGCTGGGCTGACTCCGTAGAACTGCAGATGACCCGCCTTGCTATAGTCAGTCGAAGGTGAAACCGACCCATCCGCATTGAGCATGTAAACCCCAGTGGCGCCAGCTACGTTATTGTTCACGAGATCACTCGCTTTTACGTTTAGGCTTCCCGTGAAGTAAATCTTGGCGTTGACCCCTGGGCCGATGGTGATACCGCCAATATCGCCGGTGGTTGAACCAGCAGATCCCACAACGATAGTAACGTACGTCTCAATTGGTGCGTTCTGGTTAGGCCCGCTGCCCCCAACTTTTTGCCCAGTGATCGTGAGACCGCCACTTAACGAGCTGTAGACGTATTTCGCAGGGGTTAAAGGCGTTGTTCCCGTTCCCGCTGGCAGAGTGGATAGATCAAGCGTCGTGCCGCTTCCCGTGGTGAAACCTGTCGCTACGCCCGTGTCCGGGATAACAAGCGGAGGAATGGTGAATGGCACGCTATTGTCAATTGTTCCGCTGATGTTGGCGCCAGCATAAGTAACGTTGGCTCCATTCGTCGTTACGTTTCCGTAGATTGGCCCCCCTTCGCTAAAGCTGGCGGTGCCGACTGACACATCTCCGTTCCGCGAATTGATGTAATATTTATAATTAGGATCAGTAGGAGGAACTGGGTTAGCGGCGATAGATGCGCCAGGATACGGGCCATTCTTTGAATCGAAGCTGTCTATCATGCCGGCGGAGCCGGGTCCGTTGAAGGAGTTGCCGACTCTGAGCGCGCCCGTGAAGACAAAAGCCATCTGTGGAACCGCGATCGTTTCGATCCGCCGCGTGATCTGCGGGTTCGCGACGGCCTGAATCGCTTTACCGTTCCCGTCGCCATCGCCATACGCGGCTTTGAAATGGTCGTACTTGAAATCGATCTTTCGGAGCAAATTATCGCCCCTAGTCACACTGTCCATGCGGTCATCCATGCCGACCCGCGG
>DATMPQ010000183.1:0-8993 GCA_035567015.1 Chthoniobacterales bacterium
CCGGCGATCGACGCGCCGAAATCGAAATTCAAGACTGCGCGCGACGCGGTCAAGCTTTCGCTCGATCAGGAAATTCATGTCACCCAGCAAATCAACGGATTGGTCGGGCTGGCGCAAAAGCAGAACGATTATATTACGATCAATTTCCTGCAGTGGTTCTTGACCGAGCAGCTCGAGGAAGTTTCGTCGATGGATAATCTGCTCAAGATCGTCGAGCGCGCCGGCACCGACTTACTGCAAGCTGATGAATATCTCGCTCGGGTGGGATTGAGGACGATGCCTGAACCGGCAAAGGAGTGAGGCAAACGCCGAACGCCCAATCTCGAACTCACAAAATCCGATGCATCGTAAACGGCTTACGATGCGAGAATGCGACGGTCATAGACCGCCGCTACAGCTTATGCGGATTTGCGCCAAGCGCCGAGGACCAGGCCGCTGACGGCGAAAGCGACAAATGGCCGGCCCATGTTGATAAAAACGAGCGGCCACGGATTTGTTTCAAACGCGGAGAACGCCGAAATGGTCGCGTATTCCACAAATAGAAACGCGAACCAGCAGACGATTGCGATTTTCAATCCGGCAATCGCATTTGTCGCATTGAGCCGGCTGATCGGCCAGGCCAGCGCATAGTTGACAAAGATCGACGCGACGATCGCGATCATGTACGGCACAGGGCTGTGCGTCCGCTCGATGTCGGTCATCGTCTTGGCATGATAATTCAACCACGTCTCGCCAAAGATCGCGTACCAGCCCCAACCGACGAGTTGATGAACGATTACGAGAATCCAGACCGCGAGATGATTGATCTTGTTGTTCATAGGATTTCCTCGATTATCCGGCGGTTGCAATTTCGATTGCAAGCGGATTCAGGGTTGCGGCGGCTAACGGGAAGCTAACTCCGTTTCCCCTAGAGAAGCAGCGGCTGAGGGGAAGCTAACAGCTTCCCCTACAGAGCAGCGACTTCGGTGAGCGACAGATCAGGCACAGCAGTATCTACCGGAGCGGCTTCGATTGAGATTATTGCGAAACGGCTGTCGCCCTGATCGGTATTGAGCATCACAACCTCGCCAGGTTGGTGGCCGAGCAACGCCTGACCAATGGCAGTTTGATACGAGATGATGTTGCGCTCGGGATCGCCGTCCCAGGCGCCGAGAATTGTGTAGGTTTCTTCTTTTCCTGAATCCGGTTCGCGCAAAGTAACGATTGTGCCGATGGAAACGCGCGCGGTGTCGGGATTTTCAAAGGCGGTGCCGCGCGCATTGTGCAGCGCCTGTTCAAGCTCGACCTTGCGACGCATCAGGACGGCTTGCATTTGCTTGGCGGCTTTGAATTCAAAATTTTCGCTGAGATCGCCGTAGGATCGCGCGAGCGCGATTTCCTTGGTGTTCTCAGGAATTTTCTTTTTCACGAGCTCTTCGTGTTCCGCTCTGCGCTTTTCCAGACTGCTCCATGAGACAATCAAAGGCGCCGCCTTTTCTTCCGGCTGCGCGCCGGTGATCATGCTCTCCAGCGCCGGATAAAGTTTGACGATCCGCGCGAGCAACGAACGCTTCGTCAGTTCATCGAACAACGGACTGAGTTGAAGTCGCCGCAGCGCATCACGGGCAACAGCGATGTCACTACCGGCAAAAATATCGCCGATTAATTGTCGATCTTCGACAAGCAAGCGCTGCAATTTGCTGCCGCGAGCGCCAGTTTTGGATTGATCGCGGTCAACCGCGGACAAAATCGCGGCCAGCAAGTCCGGAGTGATCAATTCGCGCCACTCGTGCCGCTCACTGCACAACCACACGAGCATCTCGCTCGTGGCAGAATGTTCGCGAACGCTGCGCTCAAGCGCAGTTCGCAATTCCTCGTGCCGCCCCACGTCGCTGAAAACATGCGGAATTTGCGCGACCATTCGGCCGTGAGCTCCTTGCATCAACCGCAAAGCCCGCGTGGTCCAGCGTTCCCCGAGCGCAGCCGGTAACGCTTGTAAAACCCGCTTTTCCTTTGCCGCCGGTAATTTCGGCAAGATTGAGATTAAGCGCGATTCCTCATCCGAAATCAGTTTTACCAGCGTCAGACCGACGTGGGTCGTTCTCAATTGCGGAACGCGCTCCAGCAAATCATCGCGGCCGAGAATCAATTCAAAGGCAAGCTCCGGATGCAATTTCTGATTGCGGGCCGCGGCATTCTCAATCGTGGCGACAAATGGCTGCAACTGCTTTTCCGGCTCCTTGAATTGCTGATGGAACTTGATGATCTGCTCGAGCGTCGCAATTTGCTCTTTCGGTTGCCGCGCCTGATTGAAAGACGCAATCAACTCGTCCGCATGCGAGATTCCTTCGCCGCGCAACTGGATTGGCTCGGTCTTTTTCGCGGGAATAGAAAAAGCGCCGCTCGATTTGAGTAATCTCTTGGTCGATTCCCACCAGCGTTTCCATTCTGCTTCGGTGAAAAGATCACCGATCAACCAATCGCTGATCTCCTGGACGGTCGCCTGCCCATCGAGACTCTCCAAAATATTGCGCACCAGCGCCGGCGGGTCTTCTTTGGCGAGTTTTTTGATCGACATGAGATCGCTCGCCTTGCGCGCGAGAAAATGTTCTGCCGGAATAACGGTGAGATTGTCGGCCGCGTATTGCAGTTGCATCGGATGCGATTTTTTCCCGGCGAAATCGATGACGATTTGATTGAGGAGGAGATTCCACTCAGCCACGCGGCCGAAACCCCAACTTTTTTGCAGGCAAAACGCGCCCGGCTTGAGTTTGTCGAGTTGATCGGCGGCTCTCGCAGTCAGTTTTCCCGATTCAACCAGTTTCTCCAATTCCGCATCCATCCGAAGTCGAACAAGCTACGAAGAACGCGACGCGGTGCGAGGGAAAACTGGAAACGATTGGCAAAGGTGGATCGACCGCTCCGCAGCCTGCCCGCCGTAGCGGGGGCGATGCCAATGCCATGCGGCTTCGCCGCCAAATTTTAACATCGAACTCGCCACGGGACGAGTCCGTCCGAAGGCGGACAAGGGACTGCTCGATCCACCTCGAGATTTGCAATTGCCGCCGGGCTGATCGCGTGAAACGCTACGCGCCATGCCCGCGCATACGAGCATCTGGTTCTGGATCGCATTTCACCTCGCTGTCTTTATCGCTCTCGCGTTAGACCTGGCGAGTTTCAAGCGGCGGGCGCGGGCGTTGAGTATGCGCGCCGCCACCCAACGCAGCGCAATCTGGATGGTGCTCTCCCTCGCCTTTGGTGCGTTGATTTGGCAATGGCAGGGCCCGCAGCGCGGTCTCGATTTTTTAACCGGTTACCTGATCGAGTACTCGTTGAGCGTCGATAACATCTTCGTCTTCGTTCTAATCTTTACCTATTTTCAGGTGCCGCCAATCGCGCAACATCGCGTTCTAGTCTGGGGAATTCTCGGCGCGCTTGTCATGCGGGGTGTGATGATCTGGCTCGGTGTCACGCTGGTCGCGCATTTTCATTTTGTTCTCTATCTTTTTGGCCTCTTCCTGCTCGTCACTGCCGTGCGGATGTTTTCCGGAAAGTACGGCCAGCAGGAGTTTGGGGACAGCCTGGTCATGCGCCTCGTCCGGCGCTCCGTTCATGTGACCAATGAATTTCACGGAGAGGACTTCACCGCCAAGATCGACAATCGCTGGATGCTAACGCCGCTCGCGCTTGTTCTCATCGTCATCGACGTAATGGACTTGGTTTTCGCGGTCGATTCCATCCCTGCGGTTTTCGCGATCACGCGCGACCCGTTTATCGTTTATACGTCAAACATTTGCGCGATCCTCGGCTTACGCTCTCTCTATTTCTTGCTCGCAAACCTGATCGACCGCTTCATCTATCTGAAAACCGGGCTTGCGTTTGTGCTCGCCTTTGTTGGGATCAAGATGATCGTCGCGGACTTCTTCCGACTGCCGAATGGAATTTCACTCGCCGTGATCCTATTTATTCTCGCTGTCACCATCACCGTCTCGATGATCGTGACGCAGAAGCGGACCGAGGCTGAGAATCAAAAATGAAGTGTTGCTTTCGGCGCCCAAGATTTGCTTACTGTTTAGAGCATCTTATGAAAAACCTCGTTGTCGCTGCGTTGCTTATCGGTCTTGCGCGAAGTTGTTTCGCGGACATTCAAGACCCGCCCTCCAACGACTACGGCCCGACCCGGAAGCTCGGCCGCGGCCTTTCCAATTTCTTTCTCGCTCCGGCGGAAGTCCCGGTAACGATCGCGAAGATTAACGAAGACGAAGGCAACGCCGCGGCCGCAAGCTACGGGGTCGTGCGCGGATTGGGACGCGCGGGCACTCGACACATTGCGGGCTTTCTCGAAATTCTGCTCTGGCCGGTTCCGGCGTGGCGGCAAAGTTACTATCCGCTTTTACCCCGCGATATTCCGTGGATTCACGCCGGCTACTCGGAATTTCCGCCCGAGCTCGGCAACGAATCGAAATATCCCTACGTCCGCGATTACTAAGGAAGACGGACGTCCTCGCCTGTCATGACATACAGGCCTCGGGTCTGTCACGACCAGAGGACAGGCTAGAAAGCCTGTCTTCCTTGACAGCCGAGACGGCTATCTTCCGTTGTTGACCGCATTGCGCAGCGAGGTAGAGGTAGAGCGATTCGCAGAGGCGGTTGGGCGATGCATTCGCGACGTTCTTCAACGCTGCCGGTCATCGGCATCCTCACGGTTGTCTACTTCATCGCCGGCAAGCTCGGGTTGAGGCTGGCCTTCTTGCACGCGAGCGCGTCGCCGGTTTGGCCGCCCGCGGGAATCGCGCTCGCTGCACTGCTCGTGCTTGGGTACCGCACGTGGCCCGCCGTCTTTCTCGGCGCATTTTTGGTAAACATCACGACTGCGGGCAACATCGCGACTTCACTTTGCATCGCCGCCGGCAATACACTTGAAGCGCTCTGCGGCGCGTGGCTGGTCAATCAGTTCGCCGGCGGCACTCGCGTTTTCGACCGGGCCCAGGATGTTTTCAAGTTCGCGTTCGCGGCGATGACGAGCACGGTGATCAGTCCGACTTTGGGCGTCACCAGTCTCGCGCTGGGCGGTTTCGCTGATTGGGCAAATTACGGAGCGATCTGGACGACCTGGTGGATGGGCGACACAACGAGCGATCTTGTTGTCGCTCCGCTCGTTATTCTTTGGACGGTCGCATCGAGCTGGCGGTGGAATCGGCGGGAAGCTGCCGAAGTCATTCTGCTTCTGATCTTGCTGTTCGTCCTTGGTGAAGCAGTTTTTGGCGGATGGTTTCCGATTTCGGCCCGAAATTATCCCATCTCATTCATTTGCGGACCAGTCGTGCTGTGGACTGCTTTCCGCTTTGCGCAACGCGAAACTGCTACTGGAATTTTCGTCCTCTCTGCTGTCGCAATTTGGGGCACGCTCCATGGTTTCGGCCCCTTCGTCATGGAGACAGAAAATCAATCGCTGCTTATTCTGCAGACTTCCACCGCCGTGTTATCGGTCACCGCCATGGCGCTTGCGGCAGCGGTGGACGAGCGCAGGCGCGCCGAAGCAGCCATCGCGCAGCAAAAGGCGGTGGTCGAAGCGGCCAACCGGACCAAAGATAATTTCCTCGCCATGCTTTCACATGAACTGCGCACGCCGCTTACTCCAGTGATGGCTGCATTGGAAACGCTGCAAATCGAGCCCTCCCAATCCACGGAATCCAAAGCTGCGCTGGCTATGATCCGTCGCAACGTCGAGCTCGAGAGCCAGTTGATTGACGATCTGCTCGATCTGACGCTGATCGCGAAAGACAAATTGCAATTGAGGTTCGATTCCATCGATGCGCATCAGGCAATCTCGAACGTGATGGAAATGTGCCGCGCGGAAGCAGACGCCAGGAAGCTCCAGATTCATCTCGACTTGCGGGCCGGCGCTCATTACGTGTCGGCAGACGCGGCGAAGTTCCAGCAAATCATTTGGAACCTGCTGAAGAATGCAGTGAAGTTCACAAATGAAAACGGTAATGTCACCGTTTCGTCCTCAAATCCTTCGCCGCAAATTCTGACCATCGCCGTGCGCGACACTGGCGTCGGCATCGAACCCGAAATCATGGAACGAATTTTTGATCCATTTGAGCAAGGCGACCGCTCGTTCCAGAGGCGTTTTGGTGGACTTGGTCTGGGACTGGCCATTTCAAAATCGCTGGCGCAGGCCCATGGCGGCGCGCTGGTTGCCAAAAGCGAGGGACGCGATTGCGGTTCCACCTTTGTTTTAACAATGAGCACAGTTCCGGCGCCGCAACAGCAAGCAAAGAAGCCGGAGACGATTCCGATGGAGACACGCGCTCTCCGAATTTTGCTGGTGGACGATCATCAAGACACCTGCACGGCTCTGGAACGGTTGCTTGTCCGGCGCGGTCACTTCGTTGCAACCGCGCACGGTGTGCGGTCAGCCATGGAAACCGCGGTCCGCAATCAATGCGATCTCCTCATCAGCGATATTGCGTTGCCCGACGGAACCGGCCTGGAACTGATGATGCAACTCCATGCCATATCCGGCATCCCGGGAATTGCCATCAGCGGTTTCGGCAACAACGGCGACATTAAAAAGAGTCTCGAGGCAGGCTTTTCCGAGCATTTGGTCAAGCCAGTAAAGCTTGAAGCGCTTGAGGCAGCGATTGGCCGCGTGATCGGAGCTAATGCGAACCTGTAGCCGCTTCGCTGTGCGAAGCGCGGCGCGCGCGCTTCAAACCGCACGCGCATTGCGTCGCCCACTGGGCGATGGCTACAATTAGGCGCGTGCGCATTGTCGATCTAAAAATCGAAGACGTCGCTTTCGGCGGCAAAGGCGTCGGACGTGAAAACGGCAAGGCGGTTTTTGTTCCGTTTACCATCGACGGCGAGATGATCTCGGCGCAGATCATGCATGAGAAAAAGCAATTCGCCGAGGCGGAACTTGTCGATCTCCGGGAACACTCGCCGCATCGCGTCAATCCGGAGTGCCCCTACTTCGGTCGGTGCGGAGGTTGCAGTTATCAGCACATCGATTACGAACATCAGCTCGCGATTAAGTGGCGACAGGTGCGCGACGTTCTACAACGAATCGGAAAGCTCAAAGACATTCCGATGCGGCCTATTATCCCCTCGCCCATCTCGTATGCTTATCGCAATCGCATTACTGTCCACGCCCACGAGGGCGTGATCGGATTTTTTCAGCGCGATTCCCATCGTTTGAGCGACATCGAGCGCTGTCCGATCTCACTCGACGAAGTCAATCACGCACTCACGGAGTTGCGCACGCGCGCGCCGCCCGACGGCCATTACACTTTGCGCGCCCAATCCGGCCCACGCGTTTTCTCTCAAGCGAACGATGCCGTTGCAAATGCATTACGCGATTTGATTACGCGACTGATTCCAGCGGAGCAGGAATTGCTGATTGATGCCTACTGCGGCACCGGATTTTTCGCGAAGCGACTGCTGGAAAAGTTTGAGCGTATTATCGGGATCGATTGGGACAAATTCGCGATTGCCGCCGCGATGGAAAATGCTACCGCGAAGGAAACCTATGTTATCGGAGATGTGGATGTTGAACTTAAGCGTGTTCTACAAATTGATGGGGTAGAGGCGGCTGTGTCAGCCGCAAAACGCGGAGGAATTGCGGGCGACACGCAGGCCACTACAGTCATTGCCGATCCTCCGGACACAGGTCTCACCGCGAAGACGCGAAGAGCGATTGCCGATCTTGCGCCGGGCACTTTCATTTATATTTCATGCAATCCGGCCACGTTGGCGCGCGACCTGGCTGAGTTGCAACAAGGTTTTACAATCGACTCGGTCACGCCATTGGACATGTTTCCGCAAACCGCCGAAATCGAAGTCGTCGTGCACTTGGAACTGCGTAAATGAGAAGGTCGATTTCTTCAGGGAGCAGGTTAGAGACTTCGCGAATGACATTGCCGCGAAGGCGCTTCCAATCTTCCTCTGGGTATTCGCCTTGATGTCGATCTTGTTTTTCTCGCGCTAGCGCAACCACTCACCTGCTCTTAATGTTTTTTTAACACTTTGACGCAGCGGTTTAATTAACACTGCCGGCAAAGTTCGCTCATAGTTCCAGCAAGCTTATGAGCGACTTAATCTTTGTCGGCATCATCGTTGGGTTCTTTGTCGTGAGCGGCGTTTACGTCCGCCTCTGCGAAAAGCTCTAGGAGGACGCAATGGAAACCATCGTTGTCGGGATCATCGCCTTGTTGCTCTTCATCTATTTGTTCGTGGCCATGATCTGGCCGGAGAAATTCTGAGGCGCGATCATGCAAATTTCAGATTGGCTTCAATTCGCCCTCTACGTCGTCGCGCTCGCGCTGATCACGAAACCGATGGGACTTTATCTGCTCCAAGTGCTCGACGCGAACGGCAGGACATGGCTCGATCCCGTGCTGCGTCCCTTGGAGCGACTGACATATCGGTTGATGGGAATCGACTCCAACAAAGAGCACAATTGGAAACAGTACACGCTCGCCATGCTGCTCTTCAGTTTGGTGGGCTGTCTTTTCACTTACGCAATACTGCGATTGCAAAATCTGCTCCCGCTGAATCCGCAGGGGCTTGGTCCAGTGAACGCAGATCTGGCGTTTAACACAGCCGTGAGCTTCACGACCAACACCAATTGGCAGAGCTACAGCGGCGAATCCACCATGTCGTATTTCTCGCAGATGGTCGCCCTGGCCTTTCACAATTTCGCCTCCGCGGCGACCGGTATTGCCATCGCCGCCGCACTCGTCCGCGCGATTGCACGCCACTCCGCGAACACACTCGGCAACTTCTGGGCGGACGTGGTGCGTGTGACCTACTACCTCCTGCTGCCCATTTGCCTCGTCTTCGCGGTGTTTCTCGTGTCGCAAGGAATGATTCAAAATTTCAAGCCTTACACCAAGGCGACGTTGGTGGAGCCGATGAAAGTCCAGGTCGAAAAGAAGAACGACAAAGGCGAGACGATCAAAGGAGCTGATGACAAGCCAGTGATGGAGGAACAAACCGTTACCGAA
>DATMPQ010000184.1:0-12562 GCA_035567015.1 Chthoniobacterales bacterium
AGGCTATTTTGAGTTTCGTTATTTATTATTGACAAAGTGAAAAATCGGTGCCCAACCTAGAGATTATACAAATATCAACCGCCGAAACCAAACTATGAACAATAAAATGAAGTCGACCACGTGTGGTTTTCGCCGCCTTGCTTTCCTGGGCGCTTTGTTGCTCCTAGGCGCCATCAATCCTGCTCATGCTATCGTGCCGACCGTCGTTGTTCCCAATAGCGCGGCGACGACAGAAGGCGATACCAATAACAGTTACCCTTTCAACTTAACGCCGTTCGGAGTACCTAGTCAGCGGTACCAGCAGGTTTACGCCGCTTCGCAGTTCGGCGGCTTGCCTTCCGGCGGAGGTTTCATCACCCAAATCATCTTCCGGCCCGATGCCACCTTCGGTAATGCGTTCACGTCCACGCTACCCGATATTCAACTTGATCTTTCGACCACCAGCGCCGCAGATGATGGGCTCAGCTCGACCTTTGCCAACAATGTAGGCGCTGATGACACTGTTGTGTTCGCCCGTGGTCCGCTTACGCTCTCCAGCGGGTTCACAGGTCCGCCTAACGGCCCGAAGGATTTCGATATCATCATCACGCTGACCACCCCGTTTTTCTACAACCCTGCCAACGGCAATCTGCTGATGGATGTGCGCAACTTCGGCGGAGGATCTACGACCTTCTTTGATGCCGCCTTTACAACTGGCGACGGGTCTTCACGCGTTTTCAATAGCGATGTCAACTCTGGGACGGGAAGCACAGATACGGAAGCCCTCATCACAGGGTTCACGATAGTACCGGAGCCGGGTAGCGCCGCCTTGTTGCTCGTTGGTGGAGGGACGTTGCTTGGGTGGTTCTGGGGGTGCCGTCGGCGTCAGAGGCACTGAGCGATAACATTTTGCAGACTCATTAAGCCGCCCGAGGTTTAAGCCTTACCCGGATTCGCTCGTGATCGGGGGAATGGGGTTGTATAATGTCCTGCGCGAGCTTTGCTCGCACAGCGAGCGGATCACGCGAGTGGCGAAGAGGCCATCAGGATCGGGTTACGAGATTTTTAGACTTCGGTCGAGGGATCGCCCTTACTGGCGCGGCTTTTTTCTAGAAGAGAACGGAGATGGTCGCAATCGACTGGCTTCGTCAGGTGATAATCGAATCCGGTCACTCCCGCCTCGTCGACATTGGACGGATACGGGTAGCCTGACATGGCGATGCTCAACGCGCGAATCCCTTGACGCCGAGCTTCACTGATGAGCGTGTAGCCCGTGCCATCGGGAAGGGCAATGTCACTGATGATGGCATCGAATCGCTCCTTGCTCAAAAAAGTGATCCCGGCCCGTAAATTTCCCGCTGCGGCAACGTCGTAATCGCGGCGGGTTAAATACCGTTCAAGCGTCTCACGGCTATCCGGATTGTCTTCGACAATCAAAACTTGCATTGTCCGCGGCGATCTCCAGACATGGGGTAGTCCTCGTAGAAATCGCACGAACTGTTTCCCGAAGGTGCGAATCAGAACACCGGCGATGGTGCCGACGGCAAGCGCACAAAGCAGGAGTGGCACGGCGACATAGACGAGCTGATGAATAAATGAGTCCAGTGGCGAAGAGGTCATCAGGATCGGTTGCGAGATTTTAGACCTTGTTCGAGGCGTCGCCGTCACTGGCACGGCTTTCTTTGAGAAGAGAACAGATATGGTCGCAATTGACCGGCTTCGTCAGGTGATGATGGAATCCAGTCGCTCCCGGCTCGTTGACATCGGACGGATACGGGTAACCTGACAGGGCGATGCCCAAGGCGCGAATCCCTCGCCGCCGAGCTTCACTGATGAGCGCGTAACCCGTGCCATCAGGAAGGCCAATGTCACTGATGATGGCATCGAATTGATGCTTGTCCAAAAAATCAACACCGGTTTGTAAATCTCCCGCTGTGGCAACGTCGTAATCGCGGCGGGTTAAGCACCGTTCGAGCTGCTCACGGCTATCCTGATCGTCTTCGACAATTAAAACCTGCATCGTCCTGAGGAGCCTCCACTCTCGAATTCGGATTTGCCGCGGCTGGCGGACGTCTGACGATCTCGATTCAGGTTGACCCCGCAATTTGTTGCGACCGGCTGGCGACGCTTACGCTGGAGTTGCCCTAACGAGTGGCGCGAGCGGACAGTAGCGGCGCGCGAATCAAAACCCTTTCCAGCGCTTATCGACTGTCGATAAAATTTCAAAGCACGGGCTTCGCTCATTTTAGACCTTGGTCGAGGCGTCGCCCTCACTGGCGAGGCTTTGTTTGAGGAGAGAACAGAGCTCGTCGCAGTCGAGTGGCTTCGTCAGGTGATAATCGAATCCGGTCACTCCCGGCTGGTTGACATTGGACGGGTACGGGTAGCCTGACATGGCGATGCTCAGGGCGCGAATCCCTCGCCGCCGAGCCTCATTGATGAGCGTGTAGCCCGTGCCATCGGGAAGGCAAATGTCACTGATGATGGCATCGAATCGATTCTTCTTCTTCAAGAAATCGATACCGGTTCGTAAATCTCTCGCTGCGGCAACATCATAATCGCGGCTGGTTAAATATTCTTCAAGCATCTCACGGCTATCTGGATTGTCTTCGACAATTAAAACTTGCGTCGCCCGCGGTGAACTCCAGACGCGGGGTAACCCTCGTAAAAATCGCACGAACCGCTTCCCGACGGTGTGAATCATAACACCGGCGATGGCGCCGGCGACAAACACACAAAGCAGGAGTGGCACGGCGACATAGACGACCTGCTGAGTAAATGAATCGAGTGGCGAAGAGGTCATGCGAAGCGAAGCAGCAGGATCGATGCTCGCCAACGATGCGATACCTCCTAACGCCTTACGCGCATTCGTCCATCTTGATCGCCACGGCCAGGATTGCGCTCGAACCATCGAAACGAATCGCGCGAGCGCGTCATGAGAAGCTGGGAATGGCACATTTTCTCTATGCAGCGCGTACGGGAGTCGAAACCGATTTGCGCATTTCACAACTCTGCGCAATCTCGACGGAAACTTGCGGCAATAAGCGCGTTAACTGCGTTCGTTCAAAATAGAAGCTTTGCACGAATCGTGCAAAATTACGCAGTTCGAGTGTCCGAATTTGTCCGAAATTTATTCCCTCATGCTTGAGTGCGCCGAAAAGAGCCTCGCTGTCACGTAGTCACCGTGCGCATTCTTTTCGACCAGGGAACGCCAGCTCCGCTGCGCAATTATCTCGTGGGCCATGAAATGACAACTGCTGCAGAAAAAGGCTGGTCGACACTTTCGAATGGGTCCATGTAGCAAGATAGGGGTCAGGCATCAAATCTTGACGAGACGCAAATGAACTCGCAGATCGATTTCGAACAGGAAGACCGTGATCGGACGGCCAAGCAAGCAAAGGCGTCACCAATTTTCACCGCGCAAAATGGTTGCACTCAGTCAAGATTTGATGTCTGACCCCATTGTTGATTCCGGCTCTACCACCGAACCGCGCTTGCAAACAAAAACGCCGGAGCTGGTCGCCCGGGCGTGTTGTCACAGATGGTGATGTTTAGAACAGCTTGCGGCGCAGGACGCCGATGCCACCGAGAAGACCCATTCCCAGAAGAATCAGGGAACCCGACGCCGGCTCCGGAACAGCATTGAAATTCAGGTTGACGGCCCAGTCCGGTGTCAGCCCGATTGCGTTCCACGGGGTGGTGAACAGCTCGTTGAAATTCCCTTCATTGTTGAAGTAAGCGAAGCCATTCAGGCCCGGGATGGACGAACCCGGCACCACGTGCGTCTCACCCGCGGACTGCCCGTAGAAATTCGAGACGCTGAGAAACATCACGTAGTTTGTGTTCTGGCTGAGCGCGAGCCCACCCGTGGTGATGGTGATCGGCTCATCTCCCAGGTTGTCATAGTTAATCGGACCAGCAGAGTACAGCAAAGTGCCGGCCATGGAACCTGTCCAAGTGGCAATGTACGCACCCGTGATGATGTTTCCAGGCGTGCTGGGAGTTCCCATGTAGAACGTGAAGCTTGCAAGGTTGTGATCGGTATTGTTCGGCGACGTGAAGAGCTCACCGTACGTAGCGGTGTCGGGATTTCCGAACGGAAACCAGAAGTCGCTGTATCCGTTGAAGTTGTTGTAGGTGGTGTCGGCGAAGCCGCTGACCGCAAATAGCAAAACAGCAACCAATACGGCCAAACGAGGTAAATTGTGTGGGTTCATAGTTTTCCTTTTTTATAAGTCGGTGCCGTTTTGATGAATTCTGGAGAAAATGTCAAGCTTTCTTTTGCTTTTTTTTGGCTGGATAATGAGCCGGTCAAGTTCGTTGTCCTTTTCGGCCTGCCAAAAAACCAGCTTCGAACGCATCTCGGCGGCAATCAGCGCATTAACTGCACCTCAGCCGAAAAGCGGCTTTTGCACGATTCGCCCAGAATTACGCAGTTCGAGTGTCCGAATTTGTCCAAAACGCCTGCGCGCGCTTTTTCAGGTTTTCTTTTCAGCGCACTGACCGGTCTCAGCGCCAGAATCAGAGACGATTTCACGACTTGGCAACGCTGGTTGGGCGGCCCGTGCTTCGATGACGCTATTGATATTGTGTGGAATAAGAGAGTTCAGCTTTTCGTAAAGGTCGTTGGCATTGAATGGCCGAAGCACTAGATCATGTTGAATGGTGAGAGCGTGTTCGCCGGCAAGGGCGAGGAGCTTATCTGTGGCAATACCGGCGCTGACTCCGGCATCCCGGAGGCTCGCGTGTCCGGCCAGTTCTTCCATGCGCTCAGCTGAGATTTCCGCGACGTTGGCAAAGATCGACATCAGCCTTTGTTTTCGCTCGGCTATTGCGACAGCCTCCCGCTCTCTGATTGCGCGCACCGTATGCGTGGAGACGCGGTGCCGTTGAGCGATATGCTCAATCTTGGCATCTGGATCGGCTAGTAGCCGGACAACAGCCCGGTAGGTCTTTGGACGGGTTCGGGCGACACGCTCAGCGGTGAAACGATCTTGATCGCTCGTTGGCTGGGCTATGTTCACACGAACACTTAAGGTCGCTTGGAAGGAAAAGCAAAAGTGTAGTTGCCGTGACAGTGATCGAAATCAGACCGCATCGGTGGGGCTGGAAGGTCTTTGAATTACCCGGCGTCGAACCGGTGTTCCCGGAGAAACATCACGCAATCAATTATGCGCAGAACCGAGCAAGTTTTCGCTCTGGCGAGATTCGCATTTTGGATTCGACGGGCAATATCGAACGCACTATTCCGTTCAGTGAAGCAGACCGCAAACTGTGACACGCGGAGAACTACGCTGCGACGTAAAATAAAGCTCGACAATCATTTTCGGACTTCGTAAAAGCGTCCTCGATTACGTCACCCGACGTTTCAACGCATCTTCGGCCAGGCTGATTGAGTTCGGATACCGGACCTTCGCTGAGACCGCCGCTTTACGCGATCTCCAGACAAATCGGAGGATTAGCCCTATGAACAAACTCACCTTGGCAATGATCAGCAGCAGCATCATGTTCTTGCTCTCCGCTATAGCGCAAGCAGGAAGCGCAACTTGGGACCTTAACCCCGGCTCTGGCGACTGGAATACCGCGACGAACTTATGGAGCAGTGGCGCACCCAACGTCACGACGACCAATTGGACCGACGGCAACGGCGACTGGAACACCGCGAGCAACTGGGACAATGGCGTGCCCAACAGCACGACCAACGCGGTCATCGGTGGTAGTGGCCATACGGTCTCGCTGAGCGCCGCCGGCTCGACCGATAACTTGACGCTCGCTTCTGGGAACACCCTGACCATTTCCGACAACACTGCGCTCACGGTTTTTGGATCGAGCATCAGCGATTCGGGGAGTATAAACCTGAGCTCGGCTGGAAGCGGCACCGAACTACTCATCAGCCGCAACGTCATGCTCACCGGCAGGGGCGCAGTGGTGATGTCGAACAATTCGAACAACTTTATCTTAGGGACCGCTAGCACCGCCGTGCTCACCAACAACAGCATCATCGAAGGCTCAGGAAACATTGGTGATAACTTTATGGGCCTGGTGAATGGCACGAGCGGCGGCATCATTGCGAACAACGGCGCAGGCAGTAATACGCTTTTCATCGCCGTCGACACCAAGAACTTCAATAACCTAGGCCAGCTGAGCGTCGACCCGGGAGCCACCATGGTGATCGAGGGCTCCGGCAGCTTCCTCAACATGAACACCGGGACGAGCACGCTGACCGGGGGCTTTTACCAGGTCAACGGGACGCTTGAGTTCCCCGCCGGCAGCAACGGCATACTCGTCGATGCCGCGAACATCAGGCTCTCGGGCGCTTCGGCGGAAATTTTCAACACCACGAATAGCACGAACGCGCTGGCGAACCTGAACACGATCGCTGCCACCGGCATCTTCCAAATCGACAGCGGCGCCAACTTCACGACCGGTGGGAACTTCACGAATAACGGAAGTTTGTATGTAAGCAGCGGCAGTGCGTTCGTGGTGAACCTAGCCGACAGCCTGACGAACTTTAACAGCTCGACCCATACGCTAACGGGCGGCTCTTACGGCGTCTCCGGCACGCTGCAATTCGCCAACGCCAACATCGTCACGATTGCCTCGGGCACCAGCGTGTTCATGTCGGACACGTCGGCCAAAATTGAGGACCAGACCGGCGCGGCCGTGGGCCTGACCAACTTTGCCACCAACAACGGCATCTTTGCTATCGCCAGCGGCTTTAACTTCACCACCGCGGGCAACTTTACCAACAATGGAACGCTCAACGTGGGCGCCGGCACCAAGTTCGAGGTGAACCTGGCCAACAGCCTGACCAACTTCTCCGGCACCACACTGACCGGCGGCACTTACTTCGATTTCGGCACGTTGCAATTCGCCGGCGCCAACATCGTCACGATTGCCTCGGGCACCAGCGTGTTCATGTCGGACACGTCGGCCAAAATTGAGGACCAGACCGGCGCGGCCGTGGGCCTGACCAACTTTGCCACCAACAACGGCACCTTTTCCATCGACGGCCTCTTTAACTTCACCACCGCGGGTAACTTTACCAACAATGGAACACTCGACGTGGGCGGCGGCACCAAGTTCAAAGTGAACGGTAATCTGACCAACTTCTCCGGCACCACGCTGACCGGCGGCACGTACAACGTCACGGGAACGCTGCAGTTCAACGGGGCCAACATCGTCACCAACGCCGCGAACATCACGCTGACGGGCAACGGATCGAAGATCGCCGACCAAAGCAATAACAACGGCTTGGCGAACTTTGCTACCAATAACGGGACCTTCGCTCTCGCGGTAAACCGTGCGTTTACTACGGCAGGGAACTTTGCCAACGCCGGCACTTTCACCATCAACACCGGGAGCACGTTCACGTTGGGTGGCTCAGGTATGTTCACGCAGTCGGGTGGCACGACCACAGACAATGGATCGCTATCGGCCTCCTCAGGCGGGGTGAGCCTAAATGGTGGCTCGCTCTTCGGAACAGGGATGATCACAGGTGCCCTCACTTCGAGCAGTGCCGGCACCATTACTCCAGGATCTTCGACAGCGACAGGCATCCTAAAGGACACGGGCGCCTACAGCCAGAACTCCGGTACCCTCGACATCTCGATTAATGGAACCACGGCGGGCACCAAATACGACCAGTTTAATCCGACTACGGCAACTCTGAGTGGGACTCTGAACATCAGCCGACTCGCCACCTTTGTGCCCGCAATTGGCAACACGTTCAAAATCATGAATTTCACTTCCGAGACCGGAACATTTGCGACGGTGAATGGCCTGCCGATTAACAACACGGAGCATTTCACCATCGCGTATCAAGGGACCGATGTTCTTCTTACCGTGGTTTCTGGCCCGTTTGCTGGCGCCGGCGCGCACAATCGGCAACCCCTCTCAAAGGCCCCGCCGTTTGATAGTTCTCAGCCTGGCAATCCCACGATCGGGAGACGGACCAGGACGGTAATCAACATCAGGGACAGCGGGCAACTGCTTTCGATGCTCGATGATGCTGTTCCCGGCTCTGACGGAAGGCTTACGATTTCGCACCACAACCGCATGAACGACACCGGAAAAACCGATCGCATCAATGCCGACCGTATGATGAAAGCAAATCGTGGCAGGGCTGATATCCGGCATACGCGCGACCGCGGGCTGATCAACCCGCGCCCGGGTGGCGGCGGCACGCGGGCTTTCTAATCACGAGTCCGCCGAGATTATGGCTATAAATCAAAAGTGGAGATGAATCGGCGGCTTAACCTTCTTGCTTTGATAGCGATCACGTATGAACGTTCTCGTGCGGCCTTTCCACACTGTTCTGTGTGTGAGACTGAAACTGCATCTGTGGGTGTTTGAATCTGATCATGTCATTCCTTTCTTCGGCTTCTGCTGCGCTCCTAAAAATTTTACCATTCGTACTCCCCACTATGTGGATTGAACTTTGACCCGCTACTTCCGGCTAACGAGCTATCACACGTATTGCTATCTCCTAAGTTTTTCATACGTGCCGTACCTTCGAAGCTTTCTTCGGAAGATTCTTCTTCCGTAGCTCGTTTGGTTTTGGGCTGGTGAGCTAGCGCTGGTTCATGGTGAGCTAGCGCACCACGAATCAGTGTGTAGGTGCTGCGAGTCTCGATTCCATTGATCGAATTCCGCTTTACTCGAATAAGTCCTAGCTTCTGAAAGTTCGGCAAGATTCGTTTCACGGTCGCGACCGACAATCCCGCGCGGTGTGCAATGTCGGCCTGGGTCGCATCGAACGTCTCGGACTGTCGATCCGAAGCAATTTCGGAGAGCGCCAGGTAAATCGAGCGGGCTGCGTTCACACTCCCACTGGTCGATTCAAAAACATCTGCGATCATCTTGAGCTTCGGTTTTTCGAGCCAGCAAAACGGCTGCTTGCTTCCGTTAGTCGCTTTCGTATCATGTCTCCTTCAGTTGGATTATTTCGCCGTCGCGGTTTTCTGCAAAACGCGGCGGGCGTTTTTTTGGGTTCAGTGAAATTTCATGTCGTTAGAGTTCGCGGAGTTTCGCGAATGCCGCGTCTTTGTCCGTTACCGTGAAACCGTCCAGGCCCCACGCTTCCGAGTTCGGATAAACCTCCGCTGGCTCAACAAATCTGCCGCCAATCTGAAATCCGTCTCGGCGGCGGATGCGAATCACTTCGTAAGAAATGCTCGGATTGCGACAACCGCTCCAAGTTTGCTCGTATATCGCTGCGTTGCCTTTGCGTGCAATTTGCCGGTAATTGAATCCATCACGACGAAATTGAAGAGGCAGCGGCTTATACCTTTTCTTGTACCGAGCCTCAGCCGTAGCGCTCGTCTTCTCGAAGGCGGCGGGTATGGAGTGCCTCACCAACGCGGAACCGCGCTTTGCCTTTAGCGGCGAAGTCATCAGTTGACACGAAAACTGGCGAGTTTCTCCAGGACATCACCCCATCGAAACAAGACAGTCTTGTTGAGCTTGATGTACGGCAGTTTGCCCTGGCGCATCCAGCAGTCGACGGTGCGGACCGAGCGTTTGAGTTTTGGCGCGAGTTCCCTTTTGGTTAGCAGTGCATCGCTCGCGGCATCAAACACTGCGTTTTTGCTACAAGAATCTTGCATATTGCGGCGCATTTAACGCACGCAAAAGCAGCATTCAACGGAGGTATATTGAGGATCAAATTACCCCACTGCTCCGCAAGTGGGCGAGGGTCTTTAAGTGATTTCGGAACTCCTTGCGATAACTCGCCCACCGCGGCTTGACCCTTATTCCCATGCTCGCGATTTTCCCGGCTCGGAGCTTCGATAAAAGATCGGGATTGTTCTTCCTGATCAATGGCCACAAGAAATTCCACCACTCGGTCTTTGATTTGGCCGAGAACGGCGCCAAGTCCGTCGTTTTCCAGTACTCTTGGGGAATCCTTCTTTTCTTCGCCTCTTGCTCGAACCTCTTCTGCTTCTCCTCGCTGCTGAGAGTTCGGAACACGGTCTTCTCTCCGAGGTCCTTGCCGTCCGAATCACGCAGGCGGACACGTGTTGGCACTTGCAGCTCCCGCGAGAAAACGGCCTTTAGGCGAGCCAGACTCTTGCGGTAGCCCTCAGCCTTGTTTAGCTCGCGCTGCGCAACGGCGCTAATCCCATCCCGCGGAAACAACACATCCTTTCGAACCTTACCAATAACCTTCTTTGCGTTAACATACTTAGCGTTGGCCTCGCAGAGCTTCTCGTCGTGTTTTTCAATGCTCTTGTAAAAGCTGCCCAGAAGATCGCCAGCCCATTCCTTCGCTACACCGCCGTTTTTATCCAACGCGAGCCTTAGCAAGTTCCTGCCAAGAGTGCCAAATAACCCCTGTAACTCATTCTGCACTGATTCCGTTGCCTCCTGGTCGTCACCTTCAACTCGCTCCAGCATCTTAGAGAACCAGTCATAGACGAGGCCGAGCTGGCGTTCGTACTTGGGCTGATCATTCGGATGCGCGATTTCAGGATAGCCGCCGGGTACCCTGTACGTTTCCCGTTTACGCGTTTTTTTGTTCACAAAATTTCCGACTGACCTAACGGTTTAGCGCGGTTGAACCGTCGGGCAGTGGGGCAATCCCCCCGGCCCGGTGGTGCGGGTGCGCGTTGACCGGCTGAAGCTCTTTCACCGCTTGCCACGAACAACCGTGATCGGCACAACGTTAGGTGCTCCTTCCGGCGCGATGGCAAACCAAGTCCGGGCTTGCGCAGGTGTCGCCAACTCCCTGTAGTATCGGAAGATCATCTGCGGCGAATTGCCCGCTTCCAAAGCCACTTGGTTGATGTCTTGCACTTCCGCGAGCCGATAGGAAATAAAGGAATGCCGGAGTACATTCTGTTTCCAGGTAATTCCGGCTTGAGCTGCCACACGTAGGCGAATCTTGAAGAACATAGCCTTAGTGTTCTGCCACACTAATCCGTCATCTGAACGCGATGGTATGAGCCAACGCGCAAGGTTGTCTGTGATTGGCACAAGCCGCCTGGTCGCCGTTTTCGCCTTATGCGCGGCAACCTCGATGAAGCCCGGCCTGCGGGTCACATCTGCCCATTCGAGCCTCAGAATCTCTTCGGAGCGCAGCCCAGCAAAGGCTCCCAACGCGAAACACGGGGCGATTTGCGGCGTAGAGTGCTCCAGCAGCGCGGCCATTTCCTGTGGCGTAAGGATTTCGACCGGAGTGCTTCTGTCTTTCCGTCTCTTAACACTGCCGAGTAAATCGGCTTCTTTCGAGAGCCAGCCGCGATCTTGAGCAAATCGACAAAAAGTTTTTAACGCGCGAAGAAAATTGTTAAAGCTGCGAGCGCCGAGTTTGATGCTGTCAAAAAAGCTTCGCACGTCATCCGGCGTCAGTGACACAAGATCGCACTGAAAGCAGTCCGCAAATGCCCCCAAGCGATAGCGCAAGTCGTTAAGATAAACGTCGCTGACCCCGTCGCTCTTCTTTGCTTCGATCATTTCCCGGACTGCATCGGCAACCGCCTTCCGCTTTATGTCGCGTCCATGATGTCGCGCGTAGAACCGCACTGCATCAACCAGTCCGACGCCGTCCAGAATCTTCCGCGCTTCGCTGTATTCGAGCGCAGCGGCGTCGAGAGCGACGCCGTGCTCTCTTACAGCCTCAACCGCGCGTCCGTAAACCAAGCGATCCTTGCCGAACAACTGCATCGCGTCCACATCGCCGCGCGAGAGTTGCGCTGCTTTCGCTTCGGCCTCAGCAATTGCCTTTTCAAGATCGTTATGGTGAAGCCGGTGGCGTTTGCCGCCGATGTGGTAGGCGACCCGGTAGTAGGTGCCGGTCGGCTTGCGATCCCGGTAGATTTTTACGACAGAGGAGCCGCGTTTTACAACAATGGGAAATCTTCGTCTTTTCGCTTTCATAGTGCTTAACTGCACGAATATTGTCCGAAAAGTGTCCGACTTTGCAAGCAAAATCTTTCAGTGGTGTGCAATTTACCTATGAAAAGCATTCGCAGCGCGTACGGGAGTCGAACCCGTGCACCAGCCTTGAGAGGGCTGTGTCCTAACCACTAGACGAACGCGCCGTTGTCACGTCACTGATCTTATCGGACCAACTTCATTCAGCAAGGCGCTCTTTCTATCTTCAGCGACCGGATGGAAGCGGGGGCTCGACCGCTGGGATGGGGCTTCCCGGAGGTTTGGCGACTGGCGCAGGAGTCGCGCTCGGCGCAGGCGAGGGGGTAGGACGCACGCGCGGTTGAAGGAGCATCCCAAGATGCCCGGCCTTGAAACCATCGAGAGCCGCTTTCATTTCTGGGGTTGCGGCCAGCGCCTGCATCCGCTCGTAGTAAGTTTTGTAGTAATCGCCAAGCCGTTTTCGTTTCTCCAAATCCGTGCGCGCAGCTTCAGCGGTCTTCTTCGCTGCCACCACTGCAGGATCATTTGCAACCTGATTCTGAAGCTTTCGCCACTCGACACGCATCCGGTACTCGTCGGCTGTCTTACCCAGCGACGTTTGCTTGAAAATCTCATCAAGCTGCGATAACTCCGGAAGCTCCGGCGATTTTTCTGGGATTGGGGTCGGAAGAATCTCTGGATTTGCTTTCGTGTGAAGATCGGCGGT
>DATMPQ010000185.1:0-29543 GCA_035567015.1 Chthoniobacterales bacterium
TGGACGCCATCGGCAAAGTAGGCTTGCTCTTTGTCATCACTCAGATTTTCAAATGGCAGCACGGCGATGCCGTTCGTTAGGGGATGCCGGATAAATTCACTTTTCCAAACGATCCAGCCGGCGGCCGCTGCCAAAGCAACCAGAGATGCTGCTAAGAGCGCACTGGTTGGATTGCGTCGCACCCATTTCTTGCTGCGAGTGACTGGTCCAGTGCGCCGGGCCAGAATCGGCTCGTGCTTTAGCCACCGTTCCAAGTCTTCGGCCAAAGCAAAAGCCGAAGAGTACCGACGCTTCGGATCTTTCTCGAGACACTTGAGGCAGATCGTTGACAGGTCACGATCAATTTTCGAATTCCACAGGCGCGGTTGCCGCGGCTCGGTGTCCAGCAGTAACTTGATGGTCTCGTAGGTTGTTCCTCCAGCAAAAGGCGGATGACCTGTTAGCAATTGATAAAGAACTGCGCCAATTCCATACACGTCTGTGGCGCAACTGACGGCGTCGTTGTTTCCCACAGCTTGTTCCGGTGCCATGTAACTGGGAGTGCCGAGCACTTCCAGAGTGCGCGTGACGGTGCTCTCAGCCTCGACGAGTCGCGCCAGGCCGAAGTCGGTCAGGTGCGGTTCGCCTTTTTGATCAAGCAGGATGTTCCCGGGCTTGATGTCACGATGAAGGATGCTGTGCTCGTGCGCGTATTGAACCGTGTGCGCCACCTTCGCGATTAGTTCGACGGCGCGCCGGATCGGCGTTGACTCACGCTTGAACACTTCGTCAAGCTGGCCGCCTTCGATTAGCTTCATGCTGAAGTAGCACGAGCCGTCACGTTCGCCGACTTCGTAGATTGGAACGATTCCGGAGTGATCCAGACTCGCGGCGGCTTCCGCTTCCCGGCGAAAGCGCTTCACATGCGGGTCAGTAGCCCAATGGCCGAGGCCGATCACCTTGAGCGCAACAGTGCGATTGAGACTTTTCTGCCGTGCGCGATAAACCACACCTTGACCGCCGCGACCGATTACCTCCAATAATTCGTAATCACCAAAGTCGGCGAACGTCTTTGCCGGACGTGGAGCCTTTTTAACATGGTGCGCTGCATTCGCATCATTCGCTTTGATATTTTCAACGGAGGCGCAGTCATCCGCCTTAGCCGAGGCTACGGCGGACGAGTCGCCAGCGGCTACAGATGCATTCGTGAGCAGATCAAGGCCGGTCTCAAAGAGACAAGCTGTACAAAGGCCTTCCGGCGCGTCGGCAAAAACTTCCGCTCCGCACTTTCGGCAAATCCTGGGTGCGCTGGTCATGATGGGAGAGTCGCGTCCGTGCTCCCTATCATGTACTGCGCGGAATTCTGTCATACGTTACGTTCGCAACACAGCGATCAAATGGCGCAGCTCATCTTCGATATCGCTGGCGATGGCAACAGTGTGGCTGATTTCCTCTCGCAACAAGACCTGATAACGATGGCGAAACCGATGGAAGGCTTGCGTGACTGCATTCTCCGTCATACCTAAGCGCGCAGCGATCTCCGCCCGCGACGGTGCTTCCGGTTCGTCCGGCAGCAATTGTTTCAGCCAATCAAATAGCGCGGCATTGCCCGCGGTACGGTATTCGTCCTTTAATCGCCGCAACACCTGCTCCATGAGGGTCAAGGCCCACCGGCGCTCATAAAGGCGGTCGGCGCTGAGAGGGTCTGCTGGTTCCATCTCAGCTCGCTCGATCGCGCTCAATTCTTCCAGCGGCACCAGCCGTTGTCCTTTGCCTCGCTTAATCGCCATCGCGCGGCGCTGTTCGCTGGCGATGAAATGTTTCAGTGCCGTGAGCAGATAGGAACGCAGTCGTCCCTTCTCCTTGCGGACAGCGTCCAGGTCGCGCCGCTCCAGCAGCAGCGCAAAAAAACCTTGAGTGAAATCTTCCGCTTCCTCGTGACCGACGCCCTGTCGTCTCACGAAAGCATAAATCGGCCGCCAATAGGTGCGACAAAGTTTTTCCAGCGCCTGTCGTGCTGCAGGCGACGGGCCTTGCGCTTCCAATACCACGCTCCAGTGAGTCGTGGCGAATGCAATCGCGTTGTCTTCCCCACTTAGGCGGGCCCGGCCGATCCCAGTCCCCGAAGCACCATTATCAGCAGCAGGCACATTTGCGATCCAAACAAAAAATGGCCAAGAAATCAAGACTGCATCAGGGCAAATGCAACCTGAGTCCGCAAGAGAAGGCGCGCGTCTAGGTTCGAGGGCCCGTTGAAGAGGAACGCATGGCGGAAATTTACGCTCCGCTGGGCGCTGCCGACCACGCGATTCCCATTCTCAAGCGGCTGCTGCAAATACAGTATGCTGGTGCGATTACGCCGGCAGTGCTGCAAATCGAACCGATATGGGATCCGATCCGCAGCGATCCTCGCTTTCAAGAATTGATCGCAAGAAAGAAACCGTCAGCTCGAGAACAATTTTGTCTAAGCTAAAGCGATCGCGATGTTTAACGCTGTTGACAGTCGCCCGCGACGCTAGGGCAGACCAGCGCGATGCGGGCGGAGATACCTTCAGGAAGGCTGTTGTTATTTCTCGGACAGTCTGATAACCGGGAGAGGAATTTCCGGAGGTTATTATCGAGCGATCACTGATCTTGCGCCTTGGATGGAGCATAGTGGCTATTCGTTTACTCCTTCCATCGATGACATCCGCTCAGGAAACGTCGCCTTCACCCGCCGGCGTTGCGGAAGTCGAGCGAGTGATGGTCACCGGTTCGAACATCCCAACCGCGGAAGAAGTCGGGCCGAATCCGGTGGATACGTATCGCCCGAGCGACATGGAGAAATTAGGCGTCCGCAATACTACGGACCTGATGACCCAATTGCCGCAGGAGCTGGGAACAAGCGTGAACCAGAACATCGCCAATGGCGGTGACGGCAGCGTCATTCCGAGTCTGCGCGGTTTGCTGCCCAAAGAAACTCTGGTGCTCATCGACGGAAAACGCGCCGCCATAGTTGGAGGTGGCGGTAACGGCGGTGGCGGGGCGGGCTCGGCCGGTGTGGACATCAACCTCATTCCGTTCCCGATGATTGATCACATCGACATTCTGAAGGATGGCGCCTCGGCCATTTATGGCACCGATGCCGTGGCGGGAGTAGTTAACATCTTTTTGATACATAAGTTCCGTGGTCTTGAGATTGGAGGAAGCATGGGGAACACAAACATGGGTTCGTCCAACGATGCGCGTGAACTGGAGGCCTGGATCAAAGCAGGTGTAGGAGATGACAAGACCGATATCGTGGTTATTGCTGATTTTTACGATCGTGCCGCCATCTACTCGCGCGACCGTTTTCTCAGCGGTAACGCGAACGCGCTTGCCTTTGGAGGATTTGATAGCCGCAGCGGAAATGAGCCCGGCCGCGTTGACGGTCCCCCCAGCAGCTTCCGCTTAATACCGAAATTGTTTTTCAGCGCGAACTCGCCTCCCCCGCACTCAGCGCCCAACGTCGCGACTTCCTCGTATTACGTCAATCCTTTTGCCATTGCTACCTATCCGGATGGCGATTACTTCGCCTACAACTTCGCGGCTCTGACGCCGTCGATTCCGCCGGCAGATCGTCAAAGCTTCTATGGCTCCTTCACCCGCGATATTTGTGACAAATTCCTAACCGTCTTTGCCGACTTCAAATATACGCGCTCATTTTTTGATGCAGCCTTTGCGGCTACTCCGTTCGCACCTGATGCATTTAAGCAGCCGAACGGCTTCGAATTTAGCCCTAGCGGTATCAGTGTGCCGATCCAGAATCCGTTTAATCCGTTTACCGTGGCGGATGCTACTTTGATTTACAACGGTGTCCCTATTCCTATGACCACCGGCGTTCGTTTTCGCGCCATCAACGACCAAATTGTCAGAACGGTCAAAACTACTTTCCAAGACATGTTATTTGACACCGGACTTCGTGGCGAGATGGGCGAATTTGGGGATTACTTTAAGAATTGGAATTGGGAATTGGGTTTTCGTTACTCCCAGAACTTCGAGGAAAACCTCACCGGTGGCGTAGTGAGCAGGTCGGGCCTGCGAGAAGCGCTGTTGGATACGAATCCGGCTACAGCGTTTAATCCTTTTCTGGGAATCCTGGGTCACAACAGCCGGGCAGCGATCAACAGAGTTTATGTTACTCTGCACAACTCTGGCGTTTTTGAATTGCCGTTGGGCTATTTTCATCTCGACGGCGATCTGTTTAATCTTCCCGCCGGACGGGTCTCCTTCGCGCTCGGGCTTGAATACCGCGGCGAGAGATGGAGAGACGATCCTGATTCGGAGAACACGACGTTTGACACGATCGGTGGCAGCGATTTCGAAGCCTCAAAGGTAAACCGGGACGTTTGGGCAACCTATCAGGAAGTGCGGATTCCGATCACGAGTCCCACGTGGAAGTTCCCCAGCGCGTACAGCCTCGAGTGCGATATTGCCGAGCGTGAAGAATGGTACAGCCAAAACACTTCTGCAACTTCAGTCCTAAAAGCGCAGCACTCGCAATATAACGCGCAGAAACCGAAATTTTCCGTGCTCTGGCAGCCGCTTGATCCCAAGTGGATTGGCGCGCTCACCTTGCGCGCAAGTTATACCGAAGCCTTTCATGCAGCGACGTTACCCGATCTTACGCCAGCAGGAACCGAATCTTTCGCCGCCTTTCCCGACAATCTTCGCGATCCAAAGGGATTGACTCCTCCAGGAACTGGCGTTCCGGTTATCGTGGATGGAAACCCCAATCTAAAGCCGGAGGTCGCCTACGAATGGTCTTATGGAGCGGTTTACAGTTCTAAATGGATCAAGGGGTTGACGCTAAGCGCTGATTTTTGGCACATTGACCTGCGATCGATCGCGTCGTTCGTTGACCCGCAGTTCATCATTGACTTCGAGAACAGCTTTCCGGGATTGGTCACTCGTAATCCGGCAACCGGCGCAATAACGGAGGTGCGCAATTCGAGCTTAAATCTAACTCGCGCCATCGTCGAAGGCGCTGACTACGAAGCGATTTATATCCTGGATAGCGCGATCTTTGGCCACGGAGACTTTGGCCGATTAACACTTACCCTTAACGGAACCTATTTGTCGCGGTTTGAGTTTCAACCGACCCCGGTGAGCAAACGAATTGGTCTTTCGGGTGAATTTGTGACCGGCTTCTCGTTTACCGGTTCGCTGCCACACAATCGCGCTTTTGCCAGCGTGTTCTACGACGGCCCCGCTGACTCGTGGCTCGCTGGCTTCGATATCGGAGCGACCGTGCATTACACCGGCCAGTACGAGGATGACAATGTCGATTTGACAGGATCGTCGAAGCCGCAAGAGCCGAGAAGCGGCCCTTTGCTTCCCTCCGGGAATGTCGCGCAATTTCCGGAGCAAGGAGCGCGGAAAGTGAGCGAGTGCGTTACGCTCGATCTGATCGCATCCTACACATTTAAGCTTCCATCACCACCGGCGGCAGCCGGAGTGCCTGGCTTCACAAAAGATGGCGGCAAAAACGTGAAGATAGACGGCAATGAGAAAAACGTGCTACCGGTCTCAACCGCCGAGTATAATCCCTGCGGCTGGCGCTCTTGGCTGAATGGCATGACGCTCACGCTTGGGACGCAGAATGTCTTTGATTCCGATCCGCCGTTCGTCGCCGCCGCCAGCGAGAACAATTACGACGAGTCGCTTGCCACCATCAAAGGCCGGTTCTGGTACGCCCAGGTAAAGAAAAGATTCTAAGAAAACTTATTCGACGATAGTGCTCGCGAATATTCTTCAAAAACTTTTCGCTCACGGAAATTCTTATTGGCTGACGCGCTTTGTCATTTTGCGGCTGATTGGATTCGTTTACGCGGTTGCATTCCTCGTCGCAGCGGAGCAGCTCGTTCCACTCGTCGGTGCGCATGGATTGACGCCGGCGAATCATTTCCTCGCCGCTGTACAATCGCAATTGGGCTCATCCACCGAATGTATGTGGCGCGTACCGACGCTGTTTTGGTTCGGGCTTTCCGATAACTTATTGTCGACCTTTTCGTGGATAGGTTTCGCTTTGTCCCTCGTTGTTCTCGCCGGGTACGCGAACGCGATCATTCTCGCGATTTTGTGGATGATGTACATGTCGATCGTTCACGTCGGACAAATTTGGTACGGCTACGGCTGGGAAATCCAACTGCTTGAGACCGGGTTCTTGTCGATCTTTCTTTGCCCGTTGCTGGATGGTCGGCCATTTCCGAAATGCCGGCCGCCGCTCCTTGTCATCTGGCTTTTTCGCTGGCTGGGTTTTCGCATCATGATCGGCGCCGGCCTCATCAAACTGCGCGGCGACCCGTGCTGGCGCGATCTCACCTGCCTATACTATCACTACGAAACGCAGCCGATCCCGAATCCGCTTAGCCGCTATTTGCATTTCGCGCCCCATTGGTTTCATCAAGTCGAGACAGCCTGGAACCATTTCATCGAACTGATCGTGCCGTGGTTTTCGTTCGGACCACGGCATGCCCGGCACATCGCAGGCGTGTTGCTGGTCAGTTTTCAGATCATCCTCATCATTAGCGGCAATCTGTCGTTTTTGAACTATGTCACCATTATTCCGTTTCTTGCTTGCTTCGACGATACATTCCTTGGTCGCGTCCTCCCGAAATCACTCGTTAGGCGGGCCGATCGAGCCGCGCAGGAATCAGAACCGTCGCGCATCAACAACACGGTCGCGATCGCATTGTCGGTCCTGGTTGTGTATCTGAGCATCGCGCCGGTGCTCAATCTTGTTTCCGGACGGCAACTCATGAACTATTCCTACGATCCGCTCGATCTCGTGAACACCTACGGCGCGTTCGGCAGCGTTGGCCGCGAACGTCCCGAAATCATTTTCGAAGGAACCGATGACACGTTCATTACTGGCGACACGAAGTGGACAGAATACGAATTCAAAGCCAAACCAGGTGATCCGAATCGGCGTCCCCCAATCATCGCGCCGTATCAGCCACGCATCGACTGGCAAATCTGGTTCGCTGCCATGGCGTCACCGGCTGAATATCCGTGGACGCTTCATTTCGTCTGGAAGCTTCTCCACAATGATCCCGGCACGCTCTCGCTCCTGGCTAACAATCCGTTCCCCAACGTGCCGCCGCGTTATATCCGGGCACGCCTTTATCATTACCAATTCGCGCCGCTCGGCGATCGCGCTTGGTGGAAACGCGAACCGATCGGTGAATGGCTCCCCGCTCTCACCGCCGAAGACGCTGAGTTCCGCCGCTTCCTTACCGCGATGGACTGGCTGGATTAAGAATTCACCTGTGAAATCTGCTGCGGCAATCAGCGCAAATTACTTGCAGCGAGTAGCCGATCCGACGTCCCGCTTTTGCGCAGATTATTTCGAGTATAAAAAGGGTCGGATCAGTTCTGCCCAATTGGTAGCGCGTCTGCCCCATATCGCGATGATCGGAGACAGTCTCTCTCTCAATGTTTATGTCTCATCTGCATTAAGCACGCTTTGGCGGGCGCGCAGATACTATGGCAATGATTGGTTTCTTAACGCCGATCCATCGCCGGAGAGCGTTTACAGCGTCTTCGAAAGACTCGACAAGCTCATACCCCTTGTCGCCACAGAATATGGCGGACTGGGCGCTATGGTCGATAATGGGAAAGATCGACCAAATTTTTTCCGCAAAATCCTTCGCACCCGCAATTTTTCTGGGCAAGTCACTCAATTGCTGTCGTGCGATCGATTCCCCGATCTGATTCTGATTTGGATCGGCCACAACAATGTGATTGGGCGTGGCGATGCCCTCCCGATGAACTTGAGCACCCGGAAGGACGATTGCCGCGGCTCAGCAAACACTTCCGAGAACACTACACTCGGCAAATACGACGGGTCATTGCACAGGCCCGAATTGAGCGGCATCGAGTGGCGATCGTGGTTTACGGTCTCGTCGATTTCGAATCCTTTTTTAAAGCTCGCGGTATCGCCGAAAGGCTTCGAGAGAAGAATCCAAAACTGTATCCTTATCTGGGAACCGATTGTAAATATTTCATTTCCATGCGACCGGCCTATCGAGGCAATCTGATTCGCCTGGTCCGCGTGATAAATGAGGAACTACACGCGATGGTTAGGCAAATGGAGCGCGAGATCGAGAACGTGCCGAACGTGCAGTTGCAATATTCCGACGCGTTAGCAAAAGTTGATCTCAGTCGTGTCGAGGTGATTCACGCTATAGATGGCTGGCATCCCTCTGTCGAGGGGCACAATGTTTTTGCTGAGGCGGCATACCGCGCCCTTGCGCCAAGTTTGGAATTTCTTGGAATCAGTCGAGCCGCCGCCGCGGCCTAAAACCCGCGCTGTTTCAAGCGTGCGATTGTTTCCCGCAACATCCGGTAGCCAAAGTGGCCCTGTCGCACCTGGAGCAATTCTGAGCCGCGCCATTTCTGCTGAATCTTCTCGATGTCTGCCGGACGCGCGATCAAATCGAATTCGCCCGCCACAAACAACACGCGCTCCGCGCTGCACAGCGGCTCGTTGTGCATCGGTGAACTGAGATGAAAATGCCGCCCCACCAGCGACGGTTCGATTTTCGCCCGGCGCAACTCCCGCCGCATGAATGCTGACGCCGGACTTTCCCAGATTGCGTGCTCGACATTTACGATCGGCGCCATCAACGCGACGAAACGGAAATCGCGCTCGACTATCGCGAGGAGTGCGCCGATCCATCCGCCATAACTCGTGCCGAGTATGCCAAACTCGCCACAACCGTGCTCACGCAACGCCGCCATCAATTGCCGCACCTCGACCACGCCCTGGCGCAGGCCCTCGGCGTTACGAATGAGATCGGCCGTAATCGCGAGTTCGCCGTTCCAGTAACCGCGCGGCACACGCGAATAGTGATAGGGGAGGTGCACGAAACAAGCGTTCCAGCCGAGTTCATTGAAGTGCGCGGCCCAGCGGCGATAGCCAACATGACTCGCGGACATGAGCGCGTGCAGCATGAGCACTGTCGGCGCGCTCCAGCCCCGCGCGCATTGAAAAAAATCTGCGCGTGCGATGTTGTTCGCGGAAAATTTCGACTCGACCGGACTGCGCCAGGTTGCTGTTGCGCCGAAAGCATCGCCGATTGTGCTCGCGATTTCGCCATCGCTCGGCACGGCGTAAAAATCGTGCGCCGTGAGCTTCTCGCACTGTGTGACATAGCGCTCCATCTCATTGCGGCTGCGCGAATGCAGTCGATGCCGCGACTGAACGAAATTCATCAATGCGCACACGAGCAGATCGACAATGTTCGCAGCGGCGCGCGAAAATGGCAGAGCTCGATAATGGTAGGGATGCCGCGCTGCCCCGAAAGCTTTCGGGGGTCGGTGCAGCGCGCCGACCCTACCAGTCATTCGTTCTCGCGGCGGGTGCGGCAGATCGTCCGGCGTGAGTGAAAATCTTTGGCGCAACTCCGCATAGAGATTTTTGAACGCCGCAGCGAGTTCAAGCTCGATGCGCTCGCGCGCGTCCGATTTTTCCAGGTCTGGAAAAGGCGGGATCGGATCGCCCAAAGCGATCCAGACCGGCGTACGCCGCAGCGGCAGCCAGCTTTTCTTCGAGTAGAAGCGATCGCTGCCGACAATCACGCACGGCAGAACCGGAACGCCGGCCATGTGCGCGAGGGTTGATGCGCCCGGCCGAAGCGGCGCGCCTTCGAGCAGCGAGCGCGCCCCGTCCCGAATGCCGCCCTCGGGAAAAACACCTACCATGCGTCCCTCGTTCAACCGCTCGATCGCGGTGCGGATCGTCTTGCGGTTAGCACGATCTCGATCCGCCGGGAATGCATCGACCGCTCGCAAGAACGACCCGAGCAACGGATTCGGGAAAAATTCCGCCATCGCCATCCAATCGATTTTACGGCGCACCACCGAGGAAATAATAAGCGGATCGAAATGGCTGATATGATTTGCCGCGAGCAGAACGCCGCCGTCGCGGCCTGCATGTTCGCAGCCGATCACGCGAATACGCGACGAGTAAACAAAAAGCATTTTCATTAAAACCGCCGCCCCGCGGTTGGCAAAGGAGTGAAACAATGCGCGCATCGGGCAGAAACAAAGCACCGCGTTTAACGTTGGATTTTGGAAGACGGCCGTCTTCGGCTGTCACGTCGAACAGCCGTCCCGGCTGTTCGACAGGCCGGAGGCCTGTCTGCCCCTAACAAACGAGGCGCCTTTTTTCCAATTACTGCGTTATTGTCGAGCTTCATCAGCGAGCTCATGGCATTTTTTGAGGTCGAGTTTTCCGGAGGCGAGGACGGGGATGGATTCGACGCGCTGGACGCGCTTTGGAATCCACAAATTTGGGACGCCGGCATCGCGAAGTTTGTCGCGCAATTGCGCAAGATCGATATCTACTGCGCTGAGTAACACTACAGCTTCACCTTTGGCTTCGTCCTGCACTCCCATGATCGCGATGGCGCGCTGGTCCTTTCCAGACAGGTCGAGTAGATCGACAATTTTTTGCTCGATTGCTTCGTGCGGTACCATTTCGCCGCCGATTTTTGAGAAGCGCGAAAGACGTCCTTCAACAAAAAGAAATCCGTCTTCATCGAATCGGCCGATGTCGCCAGTCTTGAACCAGTTGTCGCGCAAAACATCCGCCGTTCTCTCCGGATCGTGCAGATAGCCTTCGAAAATATTTGGACCGCGCAGCCAAAGCATTCCGGTCTCGTGCAACGAAAGTTTGCGATCGCTTTCCGGTTCGCGGATTTCGGCCGCAATGCCGGGCGCCATTTTGCCGACTGAGCCGAGGCGGGCCGAGGGTTGAACTTGTTCGCCGGGCTTTGTTGGTTGCGGTTCGGGCAAATTCACGCTCACGACCGGCGCGGTTTCGGTGAGTCCGTAGCCTTCAAAAACTCTTTGCTTAAATCGTTCCTCGAACGCTTTGGCAAGATCGAGAGGCAGTTTCTCCGCGCCGGTGATGACGAGCCGCAAACTGCGGAGCTGGTGCGGCTCGACTTTGCGCAGATAGCTGCGCAAAAATGTCGGCGTTGCCAGCAGCAATGTCAGTTTATAGCGCTCGATCAACGCCGCGTTCTTCGCCGCTTCGAGCGGATTCGGATAAGTGACGATGCGCACCCCTTCGATGAGTGGATACCAAAGGGTGACGGTCGATCCGAAACTGTGAAAGAACGGGAGCGACGCGAGAATGGCGTCGTCTTTCTTCGCGTCGAGAAGTTCCCGGAATTGGGAGACATTGCCGACGATATTGCAATGGCTGAGCACAACCCCTTTTGGTTCGCCCGTGCTTCCGCTTGTGAAGAGCAGGGTTGCTTCTGCGTGACCGCCTCCTTTTTGAATTTGCAAAAGCCGTAACAACAATCCCGCTGGAGCTAAGATCGACATCATCCACCACACAAAAATCTGTGTTTTTATCTGTGGCATAATCTCGTCGAGCTTGAGGAGGCGCCCTGGCCACGGGAAATCTTTTATCCGCTCCATAAATGGCGTGGCGGTAATAGCGACGCGCAGGTTCGCGCGTTTGATGCAGGATTCATTGGCCGCGCGTCCCATCGTGAAGTTAAGATCGACAGGAACTTTTCCTGCCAGCGTCACGGCCAAATTTGCCACCATTGATCCTTTGCTTGCCGGCAAGACGATGGCGATCCGCTCATCGGGAAACTCTTTACGAAGAAGACGGCTCAAGGCCGCGGCGGCGCCAAGCAATTTCGACCGGCTTAAAAGACTGTGATCGAGTCCGTCGACGACGGCGGTCGCGAAAGGTCTTCTCTTCAATCCGCGGACGCATTGTTCGGCAAGATGTCGATCTAATGATGGCCTCCGTCTAAAACAAGACTCGCCCAGCTTGAGCAATTCTTCGCGTACCCGGGCGATGTCCGCGGCGTCCGCGGGAAGGGGTTTGCCGAAGGCAACCGTGACGCGATAGGGGATTCGCTTCGGCAACTTGGTGAAGAAACGTCCGCCTTGGAAGGAGAAGATCGAACCCCAAAGTTGGTCGAGCCAGACCGGGACGACCTTCGCGTTCGCATGATGCGCAATTAGTTCGTAACCGCGCCGCAAACGTAGCAGCGTACCAGCACGTTCGAGTTGGCCTTCAGGGAAAAGGCAAACAACTTCGCCCTCGGCGATTTTCTCCGTCGCAGCGCGAATGGCGGAGCGCGAACGCCGCGTATCAATCGGGATGCAGTGCACCAGACGCAGAAACGGTTTGAGGAGCGGCTTGTGATAAAATTCCTGGTCGATGATATAACGAATCGGTCGTGGACAAACGACTTGAAGAACGATCGCATCGACCCAGGTGATGTGGTTTGGCAGAAGCAGAAATCCGCCAGCCGGCAAGTGCTCCAGACCGAGCGCAGTGACGCGATAAAAGCAGCGGATAAACGGGGCGGCTAGGACGTGCAGGGCGCGTTCACCCGCGGACATGGAGGCCATTATTTATGATTTACAATCAGTGCGCGGCCATTTATCTGCAATCGGCAATTGTCGATGGAACAACGAGGGAAAGCATTGAGCGGGGCGAGCACGGCGCTCTGGCTTCTTTTGGGCATCAATCTTTTCAATTACATCGACCGCCAAGTGCTGGCCGCAGTCGAGCCAGACATTCGTGCGACATTGTTCGTCGCCAACGATGTAAATGCGATGGCAAAAACAGGCGCCCTTGGTACCGCCTTCCTGATCACGTACATGCTGACTGCGCCGGCCTTGGGCTGGCTCGCGGACCGTTTCTCCAGGTGGATTATCATCGGATCGGCGGTCATCCTGTGGAGCGTGGCTAGCGGCGCCTCCGGTTTAGCTGCGACATTTTTTGCACTTTTGCTCACGCGCGTCTTCGTGGGGATTGGCGAAGGCGGCTACGGGCCGGCGGCGCCGACGGTGCTGGCCGATCTTTTTCCGCTGGCCACCCGTGGCCGTGTGCTCGCTGTCTTTTGTGCGGCCATTCCCGTGGGTAGCGCCCTCGGTTACGTTTTTGGGGGCTTAATCAATGAGCACCTCGGGTGGCGCTGGGCCTTTTATCTTATTGCTCCGCCCGGTTTGTTGCTGGGACTTCTCTGTTTCTTTCAACGCGATCCGCGTGCACGTGGGATTACGCGGCCGGAGCGGCAACGCGCAAGCCTGGATGACTACGTCGCCCTGTTCCGCACCCCTTCTTACGTTTTAAATTGCGCGGCACAGACGGCGATGACATTCGCCATCGGCGGGATTGGATTTTGGGTGGCGGCATATCTCAAATTTCGAGGCCAACCGCCCTCAGCGACGAAATTCTTTGGCGTAATCATTGTCGTGGCCGGACTAGTATCCACGCTGCTGGGCGGTTGGCTGGGGGACCGGCTGCGTAGGCGTTACGCCGGATCCTATTTCTTGATCTCAGGACTTGGGATGATCGTCGCGTTCCCTCTATTCGTAACGATGTTATTTACACCTTTTCCCGCAGCTTGGTTCTTTATGTTCGCGGCCGTATTTTTCATATTCCTTAACACGGGGCCATCGAATACCGCTCTGGCCAACGTTGCCCCGCCAAAAGTTCGGGCCACTGCGTTCGCGCTGAACATCTTAGTCATTCATGCGCTGGGCGACGCGGCGGCCTTTCCTACAATTGGCTTCATCGCCGGGCATACCAATATGAATGTCGCCTTTCTCTTTGTGTCGGTCATAATGTTGGTGGCTGCCATCGCCTGGCTCATGGGCGTGAAGTACTTGCCCGCCGACACAGCCGCGGTGGAAGCGGCGACTCCGAAAGCGGAGATGTCGATCTGTTAACTATAATGACGTTGCCTGTTCAATGCGTGTCGAGATGCACGTCGTAGGCGTTGGCTCGAGCGAGCGCTTCGGCAGCCTCTTTGTCTAGTCCGGCTTTTGCAAATAACTGACTGAGCAATTGCCAGCTTTCGGCCCGGTACCATTGAGTGCGCAGACAGGCTTGCAGTTCGGTAATCGCCTGCGCCGTCGCGCCACTTTCGTCCAGCACTTTGACGTAGCGTTTCTCGATTGACCAATTCGGCGGGCCGGTCCGCGCCGCGAGCCGCAGACGCAACAAATCGACGCGGCCGTTCTCCTTGTTTTCAAGAACGGCGAGAAGTTCGTGGGCCTGCGCTTCCACTAGCGGCATCTTCGTTGCGCGTTGGAGTTGTTCGCGCGCAACTTTGAAATCGTTCTGTTTCAGCGCCACGGCTGCGAGGTTGATCACCGCCAACGGTTGTTCCGGATTTTTTTGCAAAGCGGCGTGCAAGTGCACAGCTGCGTCTTCCAGTTTTCCCTCGCTCAATTCCAGGTCAGCCAGGTTAATCAGCATGCGCGCCGAGTCGCCACCACTGGCGATGTTTCGCTCAAAAAATGTCCGCTGATCTTTCCAATCGAAGGTGCGGATAAATGTGCGCGCGCCGAGAAACGCAAGCCATACGATCAATAAAAGCAACGCGCCCAATGTGATTGTCGATGTTCGCGGCGGTTCTCGAGTTTCGAGAAACGCGCCGACCTCAACCGCCGCCGCCAAAAGGAAAAATGCGCTTGGCAAATAAATCCAATGCTCGGCAACCGACGCATTTAAGGCGACGATTCCACTAATCGGCAAATAACTTATTACCGCAAACAGCAAGCACGCGAACGCCGCCGGATTGCGCTTGCGTGCGCGCACCATCCAGTAGATGACGGCGGCAATGAGCAGGATTCCAAGGAGGGTCTGAAGCTCCCGCCACGCCGCGCCGCTTAAACTCGCCTCGGTGAAGCCGCTCGGATGAGTCTCTACGTCCCGATCCATGTGCAGATGGAGCGGCAACAAAATTAGCCCGCCATACTCGGCGACTGCACGCGCGACGATGATTGGCCTAACGAGTAAAGGCGCAGGCGCGCTCAAGATGGGCGGGGGAATATGTTCGGCGGCCGAGCGCAAACTAAAATAAATCGCGCAGACGAATGCAGCGACCGCGACCGCTTTCCAGATGTCGATCCAGTCTTTCTTGAGAACAAGAAACGCGATCCCAATTGCCGGGAAAATTAATCCGGTTTCTTTGCTCAGCGCGCTGAGGAGAAGGGCAACGCCAGCGCCGATGAGAAAGAATAATCTGTGCCTGCCGATTGCGCGCAGGCTAAGAAGGAACAAATACAGGCCGAAAAAACCAAAGGTCGCAGCCAGCGGGTCGGCTCGACCGGAAACATAAGCCACGGCCGCGCTCTCTACCGGATGAATTGCCCATACCAGTACGGCGAGAAATGCGATCCAGAGACGCTTTTGCCGTTCAATTCCGAATGCGAGCAAGAGCTCCTCTGCAAAAACGAATAATGCGATCGCCGCTGCGGCGTGCCACAGAATGCTGGCTGCGTGGTAAGCTCCCGGTCGAAACGCGAAGGCAACGTAATCGAGCGTGTAAGTGAGGCGCTGGAGCGGCCGGTAAAAATCCGACGCGGTCGCGTCGACAAATAGAAAGTGATTGAACCCTTCCGGAATCAACCGCCAACTCCGAATGAGAGGGTCGCGCAGAATTAAAGCTGTATCGTCCCAGACAAAGCCATCTCGCAGCGCAGGGGCGTAGCTGGCAAACACGCCGGCGATGATTAGCAAAACGGCGAGATATTTTTTCACGACAAAAACGGGTTGGACAGAATCAATAGAATGCGCGTCTAAGTTTGGAAACGTTTATGTCGATTTTGCGCTGCTCGCTGCTGTATTCGCTGCTCCTGCTGACGAGCAATGCACATGCCGATGGTGTGCCGGATGACTGCACGCAGCTCATTGTAGGCATCGCTCCAGATTGGAATTCAATGCGCGGAAAACTCCAATTGTTCGAGCGACCGACGGGCGGCAGTTGGGCCGCGGTGACGCCTTCATTTCCAGTCCTGTTGGGCAAAAATGGCGTGGCCTGGGGAACAGGTCTGGCCGGTCAGAATGAGTCCGGCCTTCGCAAGAAAGAGCGCGACGGTCGCGCGCCGGCTGGTGTTTTCCAGATCGGCGAAGTTTTTGGTTACAATTCGAATTTACCGACCGGAGCCGATTATCCATATCATCGGGTGACCGAAGCGGATGTTTGGAGCGACGATCCACGCTCACCGAATTACAACAGGCACATCGTCATCGATCCCAACAATCCGCCGGACAATTACACGCACGAGAAAATGCGCTCGGGCGATTTCGCGTATCGCTGGCTCATCGAAATCCGGCACAACTCCGACCCGCCAGTCCCAGGCGCAGGCAGCGCTATTTTTTTTCATATTCGCCGCGGAGTGAATCGCCCAACGACGGGTTGCACAACCATGGCGGAGCCAGACCTCGTAAGAATCGTGACTTGGCTGCGGGCGCCGAGGCACCCTTGTTACGCGCTCTTGCCCGCCGCCGAATATGACAAGAAATGGCAAGCTTGGAATCTGCCCTCACCCGGGAAAGCGACGCCGATTAATAAACCGGCAGCCGCTCGTTGATTCTGGCAACGTTTCGGTTACTGGTTAGGGGAGGTTTCATGCGCAAACGAGCCAATCCTGATTCAGAACCAAACATCCGGCGCATTGACACGAAGACGCGCGCGAAAAAACAGACGCACGGTTTTCAGGTCCATTTTCTCCGCGGAGCCGAAGTGTTAACGAAAATGTTTAGCGACACCATTTACGGCGGAAAAGAAGCGGCGCGGCGCGCGGCGCGGAAGTTCAAGCGCACGGCCACGCGCGGTTTGGCCAAACGGAGAGTTGGCGGCTTGAGAGCGATAACGCGACGCGGTCGGCGAAAATCTTCGAGATAGAGTGGACGCTAAGCGCTTTTTTTCCTGCGGTACGCTCCCCAGCATTCTACAAAACCTGGCGCGAAATCCTCCGGTCGCGCTGCGATCCAGCCATCGACGATAGCGGGACCGCAAAAAACACCGGCCTCGATCTCGCTTCGGTTGGGTTTGGGATCGCCCCGAAGTAGCCCGCGATAAAGGCAGATGAACTCCTGCCCGGTCCGTGCCGAGGCGGCGAGCTTGAGGACTTTTTCAAGTGGAACGTTGATTCCGAGCTCTTCTTGCAACTCGCGTTGCGCCGCCTCGTCATATCCTTCTCCGGCGCTAACGTGACCGGCGGCGCTCGAGTCCCACAGAAGAGGATGTCGATCTTTCCAGCGTGAACGTTTTTGCAAATAGACTTCGCTGGCGTCGTTGAAAATCAGGATGTGAACGGCGCGGTGGCGTAAGTTATCCCCATGCACTTTGGCGCGGGAAGCTTCGCGTAAAAGCCGATCGTTCTTGTCCACGACGGGAAAGCGCTCCGCGTCATTCGCGCGCCGCTCCGGAGGCTCCAACAGGCGCACATGATTGGTCAGCGCGATCCACTGTCGCAGGGAGAGGGTTTCCGCACGTGCTTTCCGATCCAAGCCGAGCGCTTCAGCAGTTTTCTCCCAGTCGGCTACATCCGGGCGAAGCAATTTCCCCAATTGTTTTCGTCTCTGGGAAAACCCGCGCCGCACCAGCGCGGTGAATAATTCATCATCACACGCTGGAAGTTCTTCCGGATCACGCGGCGTGATCCGAACGAGGGCTGAATCGACCTCGGGTCGCGGAAGAAAGACGCTCGCGCTGATGGTGCGAAGATATTTTACGCGATGATGCAGCTGCACCAGCAAGGTGAGCGCGCCGTAATTGCTCGTCGACGGAGCGGCCGAAAGCCGCTGTGCCATATCCTTTTGTAACATAAACAACCACAATGATATGGGACTTGGATAAGTCACGAACTTCATTAGTAGCTGACTCGAAATGTAGTAAGGCAGATTGCCTAGCAATTTCACTCGCCGCTGCGCAAAAAGCACGCGCTCATCGAAGCGCAGCGCGTCGTCATGCAGAACTTCCAATTGTCGATCCCGGAATTTCTCGCGCAAAAATTTAGTCAGGCGCCCATCCTTCTCAATGGCGAGAACGCGCGTGCCTTTTGCGAGCGCAGACTCGGTGAGCGCTCCAAGTCCCGGCCCGATTTCGATTACGTAATCTTCGTCCGTCAGATCGGCTTGCTTGACGATCCAGCGCGCCAGGTTTTGATCGTGAAGAAAAGTTTGGCCGAGACTTCTGACCGGCGAAACGCGGATGTCCCGAAGCGTTGCGCTGATCTCGGAGAGCCTCATGTTGACATCGACGATCCCTGCGACCGTCGCGGGAAGCTCGCCAACTTGTTCACAAAATCGTGTGAACAAAACACGCCACGCGAGTGATCTTATTCACAAGTTATTCAACGACCTCCCGAGCGCCGAAGTTTGCTCCGTCCGGGGAGCGATTTTTTAGATTTTGCCGGTTTTTCAGATTCTTGCGCGGTCAGCAGTTTTGGCTTTTTGCGATTCGCAAGGTAAGTTCGGCGCGCGTCCTTTAGCGAAACCCCCTCGAGAAAGAAAACGGTGGCCGCCCGGCCAATCGCATAGGTTCCCGCCCCGGCCACCATTCCACAAACGACATTGCCCCAGCCCGGGAAGAATTTCAGCACCGCGCGGGTGCCTTCGCGCAGAAGCATCCCAGCGCCAACATTTGCGCCTAGGGCTCCGATGAACTCAGTGGCGGCGCGCAAGCTCCGTTCGCGTCCGCTTATGTACATGATCCCGGAAACCATCACCAGTTGGAGCGTGGTAAGAATCGGCAAGTCGGCCAATGGAATCGGCTGCGCGCCGATCGCCGCGCAGATCGCGGTTGTCGATTTGACCAATACTTGAGCGACATCGTGTTGCGCTTCTCGATCTCGCGATATTCGGATCATCTCGATCCGGGCCTGATTCGGCAATTCGCGCGTCAGGATCGACATCAACTGCTGCGCTCTGGCGCTTTGCTTGGCCGATGAGTCGGAAGCCGCGGAAAAATCGATCACTTGGATCAATCGATCGCGTATCCCGGGCTTCTCAATGAGTGCCTCTTCCAGTCGCGCTTTTCTCGATTCCAAACCGACGCCAAGGCCGATGATTTTCGTCTTGGCTGGCCCGGCCTCGTTCCAATGGAGACACGCGACCAAATCATCAAGATCACGCTTTCGCGGCCCGCGTGCATCTTCGCCGTCGTCCACGAAGAAAATAATGTCGGCGGCTTGACGTTTAAGCTCCTCTTGAACTCGGGCCGCGGCCGACTCGTCCGCACCGCGCGCATCGAGAATCGAGATGGCGCCTCTGTCAGCCAGATTTACATCCTGCCAGCAATAAAGCGCAATCAGAGCATCGTGCATTTGAGCGGAGTCGGCCGAGGCGAAGAGTGCTCCCATAATTTCTTGGAGAGATGTCTTGTGTGAGCCAACGAAAAGAAATCGCGGCGCCCGCTGCTGCAGAAACAGTTCCTTGAGAGGTGTCAGTTCGCTGAGGATTGGTTTTTGGATGGTGGCTGGCAACTTGCCCAGAAAACTTTCGAGCCGCTCGACGACGTGGAGGAGTAATGGCTGATTCATCGCCTCGATTGTGCTCGCAAGCTCACCCCTGACGATCTTTGCAAAAGAAAGCAAGATCAAGGCTTGCCAAAATCATTTCCCTTCCGTCCACACCATGATTATAAACGCGGCATGAGTTTGAATATCGAAATTCTTTCGCGCGCAGCCACACAGGCGCGTGGTTTATGTATGGACGCGGTGCAGGCTTCGCAATCGGGCCACCTCGGGCTTCCTCTGGGCTGTGCCGAGATGGGGGCGGTGCTTTACGGCTATGCCTTAAAACACAATCCGGACAAACCGCGATGGATTGGCCGCGATTTTTTCGTTCTCTCGGCCGGTCACGGCAGTATGTTTCTCTACGCCTGGCTGCATCTCAGCGGTTACGATTTGCCTATGTCGGAGATCAAACGCTTCCGGCAACTGCACTCGAAAACGCCAGGACATCCGGAATTTGGCGAAACACCCGGTGTGGAATGCACGACTGGACCACTTGGACAAGGCGTCGGCAACGCCACCGGGATCGCAGTCGCGATGAAAATGGCCGCGGCGCGTTTCAACACTGATGAGCACCGAATTTTCGATCAGCATGTCATTTGTCTGGCAGGCGATGGCTGCATGCAGGAGGGCGTTGCCTCAGAAGCAAGCGCCTTCGCCGGCCATTTCGGCCTCGATAATTTGATCCTGATTTACGATTCCAATTCAGTCACGCTTGATGCTGCGGCAAAGGAGACGCAAAGCGAAGACACCGGCGCGCGATTTAAAGCTTACGGATTCGATGTCCAGGAAATCGACGGACACGATATGCAGCAATTCCTCGATGCGCTGAACATCGCCCAAGAACGCGATAACGGGAAGCCACAGTTCATCATCGCCCACACGCTGATCGGCAAGGGCATTCCGGAAGTCGCCGGCACCCATAAGGCGCATGGTGAAGCGGGCGCAAAATATGTCGATGCTGCGCGCAAGGCTCTTGGATTGCCGGACGAGCATTATTTCGTCTCGCAAGAAGTGCGTGACTATTTTGCCGGCCACAAAAAGAAGTTGCTCGCCGATTACGATCGCTGGGAAAAAATTTACGATGACTGGCGCAACAAAAATCCCGACAAAGCAAAAATGCTGGATGACGGAATCGAGCGAAAAGTTCCCGTCGATCTCTTATCCGAAATTCCGGAGTTTCCCAAAGACGCGAAACTGGCCACGCGCAAAGCGGGCAGTGAAGCGTTGCAACCGATCGCGCAAGCGGTGCCGTTGCTCATGAGCGGCAGCGCTGACCTGCACGGATCGACATTGAACTACATCAAGGACGGCGAGGACTTCACGCGCAACAATCCCAAAGGCCGCAATATCCACTTCGGCATTCGCGAGCACGGCATGTGTGCGATCCTCAACGGCATTTCGTATCACGGACTTTTTCACGCATCCGGAGCGACATTCTTGGTTTTCACCGACTATTGTCGCGCGTCGATCCGGCTCAGCGCGCTTGCGCGTTTGCCGAACATCTACATTTTTACGCACGACTCCATCGGCGTAGGTGAAGACGGCCCGACCCATGAACCTGTGGAAACGGTGAGCTCCGTTCGGATCATGCCGAACATCGACGTAATTCGTCCGGCGGATCCGGAAGAAACCGCGGGCGCATTTGCCGCCGCGATGCAGCGGACTGATGGACCAACATTGCTCGCACTCACGCGTCAGGTCGTCCCGATATTGAACGACGTCGATGTAAAATTGCGCCGGCTAGGAGTCGCGCGCGGCGGTTACATTGCGAAAGAGGAAAAAGGGAAACTCGACCTCATCATCATGTCGTGTGGCAGCGAATTGCAACACGCGCTCGCGGCGGCGAAGGCCCTCGGAGACGGTGTGCGAGTCGTTTCGATGCCGTGCTTCGAGCGATTTGGGCGCGAATCAGAAAAATATCGCGAAGAAGTTCTGCCTAAATCATGCCGGCGTCGCGTCGCGATTGAGGCCGGCGTCCCGGAAATCTGGTATGAGTACGTTGGACTCGATGGAAAAGTAATCGGCCTGCATGAGTTCGGCTTGAGTGCGCCAGGCGCTGAGGTGATGAAAGAACGCGGCATCGACGCCGAGCACGTGGTCGATGCCGCGCGCAGTCTGTGATTCTGGGGAGCACAGGCTGCTAGCCTCTGGTCTCGGCAGCTTGCCGAGACCGGGCAATTCGCCAACCACTGGAAACGGCGCGTGCAAAGAATGTTGCCGGCAGGGCCGTCGGCAACTACAGGCTGGCAGCCTGTGCTCCCCGGAGCCGTCGCTAAAACGCCTCTTCGGGCTCGGTCACGTTGCGCGCTCGATCTTCAAAACGCGTGAATTCTTTCAGGAACGTCAGCGGAATCTCGCCGACCGGACCGTTGCGTTGTTTCGCGATAATGAGCTCGGCTTCGCCGGCTTTTTCGGCGCGGGCGTCCTCGTCCTCCTCGTAAATTTCCGGCCTAACGAGTAGGCCTACTAGATCGGCGTCCTGTTCGATCGAGCCCGACTCGCGCAGATCGCTCAACCGCGGTTTGCCACCGGAACGCTGCTCGGGCTGCCGATTCAACTGCGCCACCACAACGATGGGGATCTTTAGTTCCTTGGCCAGTCCTTTGATGCCCGCGGAAATTTCTGAAATCTCAAGCTGCCGATTGTCCTGCGCGCGACGGGATGTCGATCTAAGAAGTTGCAGATAATCGATAATGATGAGTTGCACGTCCTGCTGCGCCTTGAGCCGGCGCGCCTTCGCGCGCAGTTCCAGAATGCTTAGGGCGGCGCTGTCATCGATGAAAATTTTCGCTTCCGCCAATTTTGAGGCCGCCGCCGTCAGGCTTGGAAAATCGCGCTCCCCTAAGAATCCGTCCCGGACTTTTTGCAAGTTCACACGAGCGCGTGAGCAAAGCAGGCGTTGGACAAGTTGCTGGCTGCTCATTTCCAGGCTGAACACTCCAACCGGAAGTTTTTCCTGAATCGCGGCGTGCTCGGCAATGTTCATGGCCAGCGCGGTCTTGCCCATGCTTGGCCTCCCCGCGATCACGATCATCTCCGCGGCGTGCAGCCCGCTGGTCATGCGGTCGAATTCCATAAAGCCGGTCGAAATCCCGGTGATGCCGCCCTTGCGCTCGTAAAGTTTCTCGATCGACTCAATGGCCTCCATCACCTGATCTTTCATCGAGAGCATCTGACCCTTGAAGCGGTCCTCGCCCACGGCGAAGATTCTTTGCTCCACTTCGTCCAGCAGATTGCTCACCTCGTCCTGCTCCTCGTAGGCGCGCCGGACGCTCTCCGTGGCCGCGGCAATGATCTCGCGCAAAATGTATTTGTCGCGGACGATGTCGATGTAGTAACCGACGTTCGCGGCCGTTGGGACGAATGTGAAGAGACTGGTGACGAACGCCGCGCCACCGACCGCATCGAGCAAATTTCGATCGCGCAGCACTTGGGTGAACGTGATCAGATCGATCGCTTGTGCCGCGTTCCAAAGATCGACAAGCACGTTGTAGATCGTTTGGTGCGCCGGGACATAGAAATATTCCTCGTTAATTTTTTCCACGCACTCCGCGATCGTTTCGCGCGGCGAGATGAGCATCGACCCGAGCACGCCCTGCTCCGCCTCCACGCTATGCGGCGGCGTGCGGTGAATATCCTGCGCAGAACCTGTTGGCGATTTGGGAAAAACTCTTCCGCCATTTCCTCCCGGCCTGCCTCGGCCGGGCCCATTGCCCGAATCTCTGCGAGGCTTCTCACCCGTCCACGGGGACGATGGTTGAGTCGCCATTTATTTGGTTTCTTTTCTTCTCCGGAAAAACGAGCGGTGTTTTTTCTCAGTTGGTTCAGCCGCAGCTTCTTCGCTCTTTGGTTTTTCGCCTGATTTCACCTGAAAATTAAATTGCGCCGTTACATCGTGATGCAGCTTGATTTGCACTTCGTGTTCGCCTGTGTCTTTGATCGGTCGCTCGAGAACAACCTTGTGTCGATCAATTTCGCTGCCGATTTCATTCTTCAGGCGATTGACAATGTCTTGCGCGGTGACCGAACCGAAAGCTCTGCCGGTTTCGCCGGTTTCAAGCGTGAACGTCACTCTTAATTTTCTGATTCTGTGGCTGAGCTCTTCCGCTTCGTTCAGCTCGCGCGTTTCGCGTTCCGCGCGCTTCTTTTTCAAATTATCGAGCTGTCGCAAACTCGCCGGCGTGACTTCGTAAGCCTTCCCATGCGGCAGAAGATAATTCCGCGCATAACCGCGGCGCACCTTCACCACGTCGGCTTCCGCGCCAAGGCCGGGAACGTTTTCGGTTAAAATGATTTCAGTCGAAGGCATGAATCTTAAGGTTGTTCCTGCCCGAAAAATTTTCGGTAACGGAAGCGCGGGGACGAGTATAGAAGTCGCGCGAGAACTGTCAACGCTGCGAATAAATTAAATCATATCGAACTTCGCACTGCCGCATTTTATGTGTACCAATCCTCTCGTGTCAGAGGCAGCTTGGTTTGGCCGGACGAATCCAACTTGGCGAGCAGCGTTTGGTAAACGGCGATGTGCCCGCGGCGAAATCCATGCCCGGAGCCGGCAAGGTAAAGACGCCAAACGCGATAAGTCGCTTCATCGACGAAGGGAAGCGCTTCGGCATGATGCGTTTCCAGCCTGCCAAGCCAATGGCGCAGTGTCAGCGCATAATGTTCGCGCAAGTTTTCCACATCGCGAATCTCAAACCCAGCCGACTCGGCCGCGCGCAGCATAATTGGCAGCGGCGGCGTATCGCCATCGGGAAAAACGTATTGCTCGATGAAGGAGCCGTTCCTGTTATCCGGTCGTGCCACCACGCCTTCGCCGATGGCTTGATTCAGGAAAACGCCACCCGGCGTGAGCGCGCCATGCGCGGTACTAAAGTAATCCGGCAGCTGTTCGCGCCCGACATGCTCAGCCATTCCAACGCTCGCAATCGCATCGTAGAGTTGGCTCCCGCCTGAGGCAATTTCGCGATAATCGCGCAAGTCGATTGTCGCTTCGTGTGTCAATCCCGCTTCAGCGATGCGCGCGCGCGCCCATTCCGCCTGCGGTTCGCTTAATGTGAGCCCCTTTGCTCGGACACCGAAATGTTTTGCCGCGTGAATGACCAGGGCACCCCAGCCGCAGCCAATGTCGAGCAGACGCTGGCCGGGACGAAGGCGCAATTTGCGGCAGAGATAATCGAGTTTGCGCTCCTGCGCCACGTCGAGTTCCTCGGCTTGTGAGGTGAAATAGGCGCAGGAATAAACCATTCGCCGATCCAGCCACAGGCGGTAAAAATCATTCGAGACGTCGTAATGAAGCGTTACCGCTCGCCGATCGCGCTCCAACGAGTGCCGCTTGCCGCGAATTCGAGGGATCAGTTGGCTCGCAGCGCGTCGCATTGTCGATCTACCGTTTCGCTCGGGCAGAGCCACCAGCAATCCTGCGAGTTTGAACTTGTTCCTCCAATCACCGAGGTGGGCGAGGAGGAAATCACCAATTTCAACTGCGACCGCGATGTCGCCTTCGATGTCGAAATCATCGTGCAAATAGGCTTCCGCCAATCCGACTTCCGTGCCGGGCAAAAACATTCGGCCAAGCGCTCCGCTGTGCTTTAGCGCGAGCGTTGCTGCACGCGGGCGCTGATCTGGCCAGGCCGATCCGTCCCAGAGCCGCACACCGACCTTATCCAGTGAACAGTCCGCGAAAATTTCGCTCAGAACATGACGCGTTCGCTCTTCGACGTTTTTTTCTGCGACGATCGCGTGCATCGCGCCGTGCCGGGAAGCGCCACTAAATCATGCCGAGCTTCATGCGCCCCGCTTCGCTGATCATGTTTTGGTTCCATGGCGGGTCCCAAACAAGCTGCACATCAGCTTCGTCCACGCCATCGATCGACAAAATCTTGCTTTGCGCATCGTGTGCAATCGCCGGGCCCATTCCGCAGCCGGGCGCAGTCAGCGTCATCTTTACTTCCACCTTTGTTCCGCCTTCTGGTTTGTTGATCAATCGGCAATCGTAAACCAGGCCAAGATCGACAATGTTCACCGGAATCTCCGGATCGAAACATTGTCGAAGTTGATTCCAAACATTTTCTTCCGAAACTTCGCCATTTGCTTGGGCTGCAGTTTTCTGTTCGGTTTTTGCAGACGGCTTCTGGAGACCAATCGCGTCGAGATCTTTTTCAGCGATGCGAGAAAGACCGTAGGACGTGGCGATTGTATAACTTCCACCTAGCGCTTGCGTGATGACGCCTTGAGTTCCAGCCGGGATAGAGAACTTCTGACCGCTTGGAATCAGGATCGCCTCGCAATCGCGACTCAAGGTAAATTCCTTATTCTGATGCATAGTCGATCCTATAGTTTACTCGGATTTTCCAAAAATTCGATCACGCGTTTGAGCAGACGCCCAGCCCCGCCACCGTCGAGACTGCGATGATCGAAACTCAATGTGATTTGCGCCTCGGTCTTTGGAACGAATTCGTTTTTCTCTTCGCTCCACGACGGAACCTTCTTTCCAACGCCGAGACCAAGCAGCAGCGTTTGGTCCGGCAGCGGAATCGGTGTGCCCCATTCGACGCCGAACGTTCCGAAATTTGAAACTGCGGCGATGCCGCCCGCTTGCATGTCTGGCGAAATGCGTCGTTGCCGCGCGAGCCCAACGAGCTCTTTGTATTTTGTCGTAAGATCGGCCAGCGAGGTTTTGTCCGCCGCGCGAATGATCGGCACCATGATCCCATCTTCCGCTTCAGCCGCGACGCCGACATCGATCGAATTTGATTGGACGACACGGCCGCCGATCAATTTTGCGGCCGCGGAGGGATTCTCTGCGAGCGCAAGCGCCAGTGCGCGCACCGCGTAAAGCGCAGGGCCCGGCTTTGGATCGCGCGATTGTCGATCTTGCAAGACCAGGTCGAGATTCACCGAAGAACCGATCGTTGCCAGCGGGCGCGACCAACTCCGGCGCATCGCGTCGGCCACGCCGGCGCGGATCGCGGATGCTTCTGTCGCTGTCTCGTTGTCGATCTTGTGTAGAAAATTTTCCAAATCTTTGATCGTCACGCGATTGCCTGCACCAGTTCCAAGGATTCCCGCGAGATCGGCGTTGGTTAATTGTAATTCCGCCATGCGGGCACGAACTCTCGGCGACAGGAAGCTCGCGCCGCGCGTCACGACCGGGACCGGCAAGCCGCCGTCGCGCGACTTCATTTGAGCACCGTCACGCGCAGTCATGGGCTTGGCGCTTTCTTTCTCACGGCCTGGAATTTCCTTTACCAGCTCTTGTTGGGGCGGTTCGGGAGCTGTTTTCTTAAATCTCGCCGCATCTTCTTCGCTCGCTTGGACGTAACCGAGGACCGTGCCGACCGGATAAGTTTCCTTCACTCGCGCGGTGATCGTGTCGATCTTGCCTTTACACGGCGTCGTCACGCCCATGACCGCCTTGTTCGTTTCGACGTCAATGATTTCCTGATCGGCGGCGACTTCTTCGCCCGTTTTCACTTTTACATCGACCACAGTCGCTTCCGCGATCGATTCGCCCAACTGAGGCATGATGATTGGAACTTGCGGCATAAATTTATTCTCGAAGAAGATTTCGCGCTTTTGCCGCAATTGTTTTTGCGTTCGGATGATGCGCAGCCCATAGGTTTGGATGATACGGAATCGGCGTGTCCTTCGCGTTGATGCGCTGCGGTGCGGCGTCAAGCAGATGGAAACCTTCTGACGTGACGCGCGCGATCACTTCCGCAGTTGCGCCGCCCCAGGGAAATGATTCGCCCACGCAAAGCAAACGTCCGGTGCGCGCAACCGACGCGAGCACAGTATCGGTGTCGAGCGGTCTAACCGAGCGAAGATCGACAACTTCTATTTCAAACCCGTCACCAGCGAATTGTTCGGCGACGGCGAGACATTCATGTAACACCGCGCTGTAGGCGACGATGGTGAGGTCGCGACCTTCGCGCGCGATGCGCGCTTTGCCGGTGGGCAAGCCATTGGCGGGAAGTTTGTCGGCCTTGAGATGATAATAAAGATATTTGTGCTCACAGAAGACCACCGGGTCGTCGATCGCCACCGCTTCAATCAACATCGTGTATACATCTTCCACGGTCGCCGGCGTCATCACGATCAGCCCCGGATAATGCGCGTAGAGCGATTCCATGCTCTGGCTGTGAAACGGGCCGCTGCCTTTCGTTCCGCCGGATGGAAGGCGCACCGTGATAGGAACCGGAACGTTCGTGCGCCAATAATGCGTGCCCGCGTTATTCAAAATTTGATTCAGCGCGGTGCTCGAGAAATCTGCGAACTGCATCTCGACGATCGGCCGCATTCCTTCCAACGCCGCGCCAATGGCCGTGCCGACCATTGCGTCTTCGCTAATCGGCGTGTTGAGCACGCGGCCGGGAAATTCTTTTGCGAGACCTTTCGTCGCCTTGAACGCGCCGCCGAAACTTCCGCCGACATCCTGTCCGTAAATGAAAACGCGATCGTCGTCGCGCAATAGCTTTGCTTGCGCTTCACGAATCGCTTCGAGGTAAGTGATGCTCATGGCTTCGCCACGTTAAATCGTTGAATTGTTGAATCGTTGAAGCGGGAACGTCATTTATCTTCTTCCGCGTGATCGGCCAATTCGCGTTGCGATAAGGCGCACCAATCTTCTTCGTCGGCCTCGGGCGCGGCTTCCTTTTGCGCGGTCGAGATTGCGCGGTCCACTTGCGCCGCCGCGTCTTCGCGCCACTCGCGCAGTGTTTCGGTGTCGGCCAAATTAAGATCGACAATCGTTTTCTCGGCGCATTTCAAACAATCACGCGCGAACGGTTCGCTTTTGATTTCCTGCGTCACATAACTGGCGTCATCGTGCTCGCCGTGACCGGAAAGACGCAAAACCGATGCGACGACCAACTGGGGCGGCCGACCCGCGCGCGCCCGTTTTACCGCGCTGCCGATGACATCGAGACAATTGGCGAGATCGGTCCCATCGATATTGTAACCTTCGAAGCCGTAACCTTTCGCGCGATCCACCAGATCGTGACAGGCAAACTCGCGGTCGTTCGGCGTGGAATACGCGTAATGATTATTCGTGGCCACAACGACAAGCGGCACCTGCTCCACCGCGGCGATGTTCAATCCTTCATGGGTCGACCCCGTCTGCATGCCGCCTTCACCAATGCAAGTCAGCCCGACAAAATTCTTTTCGCCTTTGAAGCGCTTGGCCATGAGCGCTCCGACCGTGACCGAGATCATCGCGCCAAGATGACTGATCATCGCGAACTGGCCGTCGCGCGGACGGCCACGATGAATGTTGCCGTCGCGTCCGCGCATCGGGCCCTGCCGCGAACCGAGATACGTGCGCGCCACATCGACAAGCGGTTCGCCAAATGCCGACCGCCCCGCTTGATCGCGAATCAACGGCGCGAAGATGTCGCCCTTCTGCAGAAATAGTCCGCAGGCAACGCTGATCGCTTCCTGCCCGCGGCCGACATAGACGCCGCCCGTGATGAGGCCGCCGCGGTAAAGACTGACCAGTTTGTCTTCGAGCGTTCGCGCCAGCAGCATCCAGCGGAACGCTTCAAGAAATTGCTCGTGCGGCGGTGCTTTCTTCGATATCGATCCTTTGCTGCTGCGTTGCGCCGTCTGAAGCATTCGGCAATTTTACGCAAGATCGACAATCGCGCGCAAAAATTTTTTGCATGCGTGATGCGAAGGTGGATCGAGCGCTCGGTCGCTCGATATTAAAAAATGGAGGCGCAGCCGCGTTAAATTAGTAACGCGCAAGGGACTGCGCGTTCCACCTATCGCCCGGCGGCGAAGCTTGGCTTTTGCTCGGTATGCCCGTTCTCGGCGAGAGCGAATTGCCGCTGCGAGGAAACTGTTTCGCGTTTAGCGGTCTCGTGTTCACTGGCACGCGGACCCAATTTCATCCCGATCAATTTGCTCACCCCGCGTTCTTCCATCGTCACGCCGTAAAGTACATCGGCCTTGGCGATGGTGCGTTTGTTGTGGGTGATGATGATGAACTGACTTTGCGCGACGAAGCGCTCGAGCACGCGAATGAAGCGGTTAATATTGCTCTCATCGAGGGGCGCATCGATTTCGTCGAGTACGCAAAACGGACTTGGACGTACCATATAAATCGAAAAGAGGAGTGCGACCGCGGTCATGGCACGTTCGCCACCACTCAATAGCGAGATGTTTTGCAATTGTTTGCCTGGGGGTTTGGCTGTTATCTCGATCCCGCAATTGAGCGAATCGTTCTCATCCATTAACGATAA
>DATMPQ010000186.1:0-5480 GCA_035567015.1 Chthoniobacterales bacterium
TCCATGCATAACAAAGGCATCGCAGCGTTCACTGATCAATTCTTTCGCCGCTTCCGATTCGCCACCCGCGTAAATCATTGGTCGTGGCCGCGAGATTGGCTTTGGACGCAGGATCGAATCCTCCACCTGGTAGTAATTTCCTGAAAAAGAGAAATGGTCCCGTTTCCACATCTGATCGACGATTTCGAGCCATTCCGCCGTGCGTGCGTAACGGTCATCATGCTGCTCGAAATGGACACCGTATTTCTTCGCCTCATCCGCCCACCAGGATGAAACAACATTGAGAGAAAGACGACCCGGGCCGGCGATATGATCGATGTTCGCGGCTTGTTTGGCGAGAAGGGCGGGCGAGTGAAAGGTGGGACGGACCGCAACCATTAACTCGAGGCGTTTCGTCACCGCTGCCAGGGCTGCGGCTGTAGACCAAGCGTCCAGCGCAGGCGCATCGGCGCCCTTGATGTCGTTGAGGTTTAGTTCAGCGATCAGCGTGAGATCGAACCCAATCTCTTCGCTTCGTCGCGCCAGACGGCTCGCGTATTCCCACGTCGCCTCCATCTGTTCGTCTTCCACGTTTCGGAGCCAGCCGCCGAAGACTGGGAGCCAATACCCGTACCGCATTAGGCCCCCTTCTTTTCATCCTCAAGGTAGTCGACCAGCCGCACGTGCGGATCAAAGCCGAGAATCTGAGGCGCGTTCGCAACAAAATTGGAAAGTGCATTAATGTCGTAATAAACGATGCCGCCATCGCGATCGTCGACGATGTATTCAACGCTGCCCGCTTCGATTTGTGCGGCACCGACGATTTTTTCAACGGCATCAATTATTTCTTCTGGTGGCGTGTAACCCTCCACTTTCAATCCGGCCTTCGGTGCATCGCTCGGCTGAGCTTCGAGAAACGCGGGGACGCTTTCGACCTGACAGATTTCAGCTGGGCAGAGATTAAAAGTTTCTCCAGTGGTGAAGATGTCAATCGCGTAGAGAAACTTGCCGCCTAGCGTTTCTACACGAGTAATGTGACCACCGCGCGCCGGGATCAATTCCTGGACGAGTGCAGTCTGATCGATCCCTAATTCCAACTTGGTTTCGTCGATGGCGGCACGGAGTTCCTCGGTCGAATCAAAACGCACGATGCCGGCGCCGCGTCCGCCGATGTTTGGTTTCACCAGGAGCGGGAATCCGAGTTGCCGTGCCGCGGCAAGTATTTCATCCGTGCAATCGACGACGCGAGTCTTCGGAAACGGTAAGCCCAACGAGTTGAGCAGCTGGAGTTGCAGCGCCTTGGACGTCTCCACGGCAAAGGCTCGACTGCCGTTGATTACGCGAACGCCAGACGCTTCAAGATGCGCGAGGTAATTATGCGTAAAAAATATTCCCTTACCGTTCCCGCGTAGATACGCCGATGCACTCATGCGGTTGAAGAATAGCGAGAAATCTACGCCCCCCGCGTCCGGATCGTATGAATGACAGGACGCGTCCAACTTCACATAATTGATGCGGCGCGCATCGAGCTCCGCGAACAGCGGCCGGAACCAATCCGGATGTTCGTAGTAAATTGCGATCGGTCTGGAGGTCACGGGCGCAACGCCGGAAGCCGCCATCGGCAGCGCTGTTTGTCGATGCAGCGCGCAAACTTGACCAAGGCGAACAACGCTGGGTATGCGAACCACGCCAAAACTTTGAGGATCACGGTTGAAAGCGGCGTTCTCATGAGTCTCAGCTTGTCAGACTTCGTCGCAGCCCGTCGCCGGTTTCAATAAAATGCTTCGGTTCTTCCCCATGCTCCGTTGCGCCGTGCTCAGGCTCTCAGTCGGCGCCGCTCTCCGCAAATTCCGCAATCCTGGCCTGCGCTCTCCGCTGGGGAGAGGCGCCGGTCCAATCTTGATCGCAGGCTGCGGCGGTAAAGTCAGCGCCAGTTTTTCAAAAAACGCCTGCCTATTAGGATATAATATCTGACTAATGGTTGAGTGCATCGACACTAATAGAGACCGGCTTGGCCTGGTTTTATTCCACGCTCTCTAGGGAAAAAGCCTCGCCGAATCGACTTCCCACCTCCACTGCACAACGTCATCGCCCAAACTGCGCATCCCTTGGAGCCGGCATCATTTTTCGGACTGCGTTCGTGTTAAACTACCGCTGAAGACCGCTTCTATCCCGTTGAAGAGTCACAGGGGAACTTGCCGCTCTGTGATTACCGTAGTGCTGAACCCGTCGATCAAGAGTGGACGTGGTCGCGGTAACGGAATGAGTAAAAGTGTAATTGCTAGGGTACGAGCATTCTCAAGCAAATGTTAAGGGCCCCGATCAAAGCAAATCCGGCAAAAAAACTCGTTACCACCAGTGCCTTTCCGTGCTTCATCATTTCGCCCAGGATGGCGTGTGCAGCCAGATAGATAAATCCGCCGCCGACGTGCGCCATGATCAGGCCGAGCCAAAAGGTCGAAACGTTTGCCAGGAAAAAAAATCCGATTGCACCACCGAGGAGCGTGGTCGCTTCGGTTGCTGCAACCCAACCGACAGTAGCTAAGCGCGCAAACCCGGCGCCGATCAAGAGACTGCCGAGAGCAAAACCTTCAGGAAATTTGTGAATACAAAGAGCCAGGAATAACGACCATTTAGCTGCCGTGGCCGCATGAATCTCCCGACCGATCCCCAGGGCCAGGCCATCAGTCGTGCTATGAATCGCCAACGCAACGATCAACGCTGTAGCGATCTCGCTGAAATGGCGTGTAGTATCTTCATCGAAGTGACTAGCTGCGCACGCGGGGCAAACATGATGAACATACTTGCTGATAAGGAAAAACAGCGCGTATCCCGTCGTTGCCGCCAGCGCCACTGCCCACCAACTGCTGTTTTCCAAGCTTTCGGGGATAATGGCAAAGAGTGTTACGCCAAGGAGCGTTCCCGCTGCAAAACTGATCAGTGCACAAAGCGGCTTGTGCGCCAATCGCAGTACTGCGCTAACCGCGCCGCCGACAAGTGCGAACGCGTACGCCGATACGACCTGCCAGAGGATGATTTTGCCGTTCATGTTGTCGCTCTTGCTGAAGAATGGTGTTGCAATCGGAAATGCGCTCACGCTCGGAGTCAACACTGCCCGGTGCTAGTCAAGCGAGCCCTCAAGAGGTCGGCACCGATTCGTGATGTTCACGGCAGACCTGCGTCTCGATCGTGACATGCACCAACTCTTCGTGCTCGCGCAATAATTCGCGATACGCATCGGAAGTTTTCGGCTCATGCGCAACGATCGAGACGATGGCAGCGAATTTCCCCATGCCAACCTGCCAGACATGGAGGTCGGTCACGATAGAATCGCCTTCGCTCTCAACTGCCCGGCGAATTTGGTCCGGCAAATCCGAAGAGACGGGTGTGCGATCGAGCAAAATCCCGCTCGTGTCGCGCAGGAGTCCGTAGGCCCACGAAAAAACGACGACGCTTCCGACCAAGCCGACCACGGGATCGAGCCAGGCCCAGCCGAAAAATTTGCCTGATGTCAGCGCAACGATGGCGAGAAGCGTCGTAAAAGCGTCGGCCAGCACATGCAGATACGCCGCCCGCAGATTCAGGTCGTGACCGTGTCCATCGTCATCATGTGAATGGTGATGGTCCTCTTTCAGTAAAAAGGCGCACACCAGATTGACGGTGAGCGCAATGCACGCGATGCCGATTGCTTGGTTAAAATGAATTTGCAGCGGCACAAAGAGCCGGCGCACCGATTCGCCAGCCATCAAGAAGGCGACGACGGAAAGGACGACAGCGCTGGCGAAACCGCCGAGGATGCCAATTTTGCCGGTGCCGAAACTGAACTGGACATTCGACGCATGCCGCCGCGTAAAGTAATAGGCGATCGCGGTAATGAGAAACGCAGTTACATGCGTGCTCATGTGCCAGCCATCGGCCAGCAACGCCATTGAATGCGAGAGAAGGCCAGCCGTGATCTCGACCACCATCATCACGCCAGTGATCGCAATCACGATGTGCGTGCGCCGTTCGCTTTTGGAAAAATCGCGCACGAAATCGTGCGAGTGCTGAAACCGGGAATGATCTGCGCGAAGCATCGGGAGGAAAGATAGCGACTATCTAAAGGTTACGTCAAAAATCACAGGGGTCGGTCCGGTTAAAAGCGGCTGCAATGAATTAAAGATGCGCTGGCCAGCGGCCCACATTTGCCTAAACTGCGCGTGATCGGCTGCGAATCAGTGCGTAGGTTGATATGACAACCAGCAGCGCGCCGAATGTGCAAACAATCGCGGCTCCGGAAGGCAGGTCCCACCAGAAGGAGAGAAAGAGGCCACCGATTCCACCGATCCATGCAATCACCCAGCCGATGAGCAAGCGGTGACTGATTCTTTTCGCCAGATTGATTCCACAAACCGCCGGCACGATCAGATAACTGAAAACGAGCAGCACGCCGGCGATGCGCACAAAGCTCGTTACGACCAAACCAAAGGCCGCGTAGAAGAGAAAATCCCACCAGCGCACGCGCAAACCTTTTTCATAAGCGCGGTCGCGATCGAACGAGACAAGCAGGAAATCTTTGCGCAGCACAAAATGCAGAATGCCAACGGCGACGAAAAGACCGAAGCATTTCCAAACTTCGAGTGGCGTCACGAGCAGAATGTTGCCGACGAGCATATTCTTGATCTCCTCGTCGCCTTCCGCCGCACGGCTGAGCAGCAACACCGCGGCGGCCGCGGCGACGACATAAGAAATGCCGATGATCGCTTCCTGCGGAATCTGGCTCGATCGTTTTCCGGTCGCGGAAAAAATCGCGCCTCCTGCGAGCGTGAAGCCGAGTGCGATGCCGAAAGTTGTCCAGCTTTGAAGATCGAGATGAAATAAGACCGCCAGACAAATTCCGAGCGACGCCATTTGCGCCATGGCGATGTCGATGAAGATGATCCCGCGCTGCACAACGTGCAGGCCGAGATAAACCAGCAGCCACGGCAAAAGGACGCAGGCCACAATCGGCCAGAACATCACCTCCCACATATTATTTGAGCGCGGCCGTCAGGCGAGACACGAGGGTGTCCATTAATTTCACGTAAGAGTCCGTCCCCGGCAGGCCGCCCGGGAATTGCGAAACCTCAACGACCTTCGCGCCCGTCGCACCCGCGACTTTTTCGGCGATGCGCCGATCATGAAACGGCTCAACCATGATTACTTTGATGTGCTGCGCCTTCATTTGCGCAATGACCTCTGTCAAGTGCGACGGCGAGGGCGGGATGCCCGGCTTTGGCTCGAGGAAAATGTCGATGTTCAGGCCGAAGCGGTGCGCAAAATACGGCCACGAATCGTGATACGCGACTACGTGCTGCCCTTTGAACGGCAGCATCGCCGCGCCCCATTCCTGCAATTTTGCATTAATAGTCGCTTCGAATTTCTTGTAGTTCGCATCGTAAAACGCCGCGTCCGCTGGATCGAGCGCAGAGAACGATTGCGCGATGTGTTGCGCGACCGCTTTCGCGATGATCGGATCGCTC